>DASPOZ010000372.1:0-7627 GCA_035625755.1 Candidatus Sulfotelmatobacter sp. | reverse complement strand
CGCGCCTCCGGGGTGGTGGCCTCCACCGCCTCCAGGTAGGCGTTCAGCGCCACCTTCGAGTCCACGACGATCTCGCGCCGCGCCGGCAGCCGCACGATCATGTCCGGCCGCAGGCGCCCGCTCTCGGCGCTCACGCTCTCCTGCTCCACGAAGTCGCAGTACCGGGTCATCCCCGCCAGCTCGGCGGTCTTGCGGAGGGCGATCTCGCCCCACCGCCCACGGACCTGCGGCTGGCGAAGGGCATTGACGAGGTTGGCCGTCTCCCGCTGCAGGGAGGTTTGGGCCTGGGCCACGGCCTGGAGCTGCTGGCCCACCCCGGAGATCTCGCGCAGCCTTTTCTCCTCCAGGTCCTTGGCCTGCTTCTGATACTCATCCAGGGCCTGGCGCAACGGCTGGACCAGCGTCTCGATGGCCGTCTTGCGCACCTCTAGCTCCCCCTCCGCCTCCTGCTTCAAGGCCGCGAAGCGGGTCTCGGCCAGCGCCAGGAAGCCCTGGTTGCTGCTCGTCAGCGCCTCGGCCGCCAGCGCCTTGAAGGCGTCGGTAAGCTTCCCCTTGGCATCCTCCAGCAGGCCCTTCTGCTCTTCGAGGCTCTGCTGTGTCGCTTCGGCCCGCGCCTGCGCCGCCGCCCTCTCCGCCGCCGCCGCCCGCAGGTCCGCCTGGAGTCTTCCCACCTCCTCCCGGCTCCCCTGCAGTTGCGCCCGCAGCTCCTCCCCCACGGCTTGCCGCGCCCGCGCCCGCGCCGACACCACGACCCACGCGACGGCCCCGCCGACGACGACACCGAGGAGGATCAGGCCCACCTCAACCACGTGCGGCGCTCCCGTTGATCTGCGATCAAGGCTGGTAAAGAAAAAGGCTGGAGAGGGGCTGTAAGCGGGATTCTGTGACGGCCCGCGACTTGCGCCGCGGGCCCGACGACCATTCCTCTGGGCCCGGCGTTGCCGCCGGGCTCGAGCGGCCTACCCGAGAGCGCCGGACGGGCCATCCTTCGCCCCGCCTTACGGCGGGGACCGCTCTCCTATTTGGCCTTGCTCCGGGTGGGGTTTGCCAGGCCAGCCCGTCACCGGACTGCCGGTGCGCTCTTACCGCACCATTGCACCCTTGCCCCGCGGCCTTTCGGCGGCGGGGCGGTGTGTTTTCTGTGGCACTGTCCTTCGCGTCGCCGCGACTGGGCGTTACCCAGCACCCTGCCCTGCGGAGTCCCGACTTTCCTCCCCGATGTGAGGTCGGGGCGGCCGTCCGCCCCTCTCCAGCCCACCGGCATCATATCCCGGTTGCCGCCCCGCGGCAACCAGCCGTTCCCGTTCCCGTACCCGTTCCCGACCCGCCCGACCAGATCACCGCTGCCCCAGGACCCGCTCGTACGCGTCGTGGATGGTGGCCATGCGACGGGCTAGATCATCCCGGAGGCGGTCGGCGGGGGCGGCATCCGCGTAGCCCAGGCGCCGCGCGAGACGGTCCACCTCCGCCGGGTCCTCCGGGAGCGTCTCCACCGCCCGATCCAGGACGATGCGCAGGCGCCCCTCCACCCGCCGCAGGAAACGGTAGGCCTCGGCCACCGCCCGCGCCTCGCCCTGCGGCACCAAGCCCGCGGCGGCGGCGGCGCCCAGGGCCACCAGGAGGTCGGGGGAGCGGAGCGCGGCGTGGGCGTGGCCATGCTGGAGCTGAAGGTAATGCACCAAGAATTCCACGTCCACGGTCCCCCCGGCCCCCAGCTTCAGATGCAGGGCCCGCCCCCCTGCCCGCTCGACCTTGATACGGCGGCGCATGGCGTGCACGCGCGCCGCCAGGTCGGGGGGCGGGGGCACGAAGAGGGCGGCGTGGAGCGTCTCCAGGAAGGCCCGTCCGGTGTCCGCGTCCCCGCCCACGGGGCGCGCCCGGAGATACGCCATGCGCTCCCACACCTCGGCCGGCCCGCTGAAGTGGCGGGCCACCGCCTCCAGCGTGTGGGCCAGTTCGCCCTTGCCCCCGCCCGGGCGCAGGCGCGCGTCCACCCGGTAGGCCGCCCCCTCGACCGTGATGGTGGTGAGGGCCTTCATGATCCGGTCCGCCAGGCGGCTGAAGTATTCCCGGTGCGTCACGCCGGCGCCGCCGCGCGTGTGCCCCTCCGCGCGGTACACGAAGACCAGGTCCAGGTCCGACCCGTAGGCCAGCTCTCCCGCCCCCAGTTTGCCCAGGCCCACCACAGAGCAGCCGGGCGGGTCCGGTACGCCCAGGCGCGGGCCCAGTTCCTCCGCCGCCATGTCGGTGACGCTAGCCACGCACACCTCGGCCACGGCGGTGAGGGTGCGCGCCGTTTCCTCGTGGTCCGCCTCGCCCCACACGTCCCGCAACCCGGCGCGCACCTCCTCCATGCGCTTGAATCGGCGCAGGATGTCCCAGGGGCCAGCACCCCGCCCCTCGGCGCCTACGGCGGGCACGGCCAGGGAGGCCCGCAGGACCGCCGCCAGTTCGTCCCGGCCGCGGGCGCGGCCCAGGGCCTCGGGGTCCGCCAGCATCTCCAGGCACTCGGGATAGCGGGCGAAGGAGGCGGCCAGAAACTCGCTGGTACCGAACAGGTGGAGCAGCCGCGTCAGCAGCGCAGGGTCCGCGGCCAGCAGGTCCAGCACCGTGTCCCGCGCCGGAGCGGCGTTGACGAAGCGCTCGAAGTTGTGGAGCGCCAGGTCCGGGTCTGGGGCGGCGGCCAGGGCCCGCGGGAGGCCCGGCGCCAGGCGCGCCAGCGCGCGGCGGCCGCGCGGTCCCACGTTCTGGAGCGGCGGCCCCTCCCGCAGGTCCAGCAGGTGGCGGACGGCCCGCCCCGGATCGCGCAGGCCGGCGGCGGCCAGTGCCGCCCCCACCGCCTCGGGGGGGAGGTCGGTCTCGAAGAAGAGGATCAGAGGATCGGCCGCGGCCTCCTGGGGCGCGCCGGTGGCGGGCGCCAAGAGCTCGGCGCTGATGCGGCGCACCGCGCCGGTGTGCCGGCGGACGTCGCGCAGGAGTTGCTCGGCCTCCTCGCCCCCCTCCCCGGCCCGATAGCCCATGCGCCGCGCCAGGGCGTGCAGGGCCTTCGGGTCCTCCGGGAGCGCGTGCGTCTGCACCTGGTGCAGGATCTGGATCCGGTGCTCCAGGGTGCGCAGGAAGGTGTAGGCCGCCACCAGGGCGGCGTACTCCTCCCGCGGCAGCAGGCCGGCCTCGGCGATCCGGTGCAGCCCGCGCAGCGTGTGGGCCTCGCGCACCCAGGGGGCCCGCCCTCCGTACACGAGCTGAAACGCCTGCACGATGAACTCGATCTCGCGGATGCCGCCGGGGCCCAGCTTCACGTTGCGCTCGCCCCGCCGGTCCGCCGCCACGGAGAGGGCGATGCGGTCCCGCATGGCGGCGATCTCGGTCACGGCCGCGTGGTCCAGGTGCTGGCGATACACGAAGGGAGAGACCATGCGCAGGAAGGCCCGGCCCAACTCGGGGTCCCCCGCCACCGGGCGGGCCTTGATCAGGGCCTGCCGCTCCCACGTCTGGCCGTAGGCCTCGTAGTAGGCCTCGTAGGCGCGCAGGGGCGCCACCAGCCCGCCGGCCCTGCCGCCGGGCCGCAGGCGCATATCCACCCGGAAGAGGTGGCCCTCCGGCGTCACCTCGGCCACGCCCTTGGTGAGCCATTCGCCCAGCTTCCGGAAGAACTCCGCGTTGGTGACCCGGCCCACCGCCCCGCCGTCCGCGCCGGGGATGCCGGCGGTCTCTCCCTCGGCCGTGTACACGAAGAGCAGGTCGATGTCCGAGCTGAAGTTGAGCTCGCCCCCACCCAGCTTGCCCATGCCGATGATGGCGAAGCGCGAGGGGACCATGGGCCCGTCCTCGGTCTCCGGGTGGCGCGGGACGCCGTGGCGGCCCGCCAGCTCCTCCCAGCACATCCCCAGCGCCGCCTCCAGCACCACCTCGGCCAGGTGCGTCAGTTCCTCGGTGACGGCGGCCAGGTCCAGGTTGCCCAGCAGGTCCTGCACGCCGATCCGCAGCGTCTCCCGGGCCTTGAAAACGCGGAGGGCTTGCCAGCGGCGGGACGGCGTGGCCTGGGGGCGGAGCATGGCCTGCAGGTCTTCCTGCAGCGGATCCCGGCCCCTGGGCAGGCGCAGGAGCCCCGGCTCCAGGAGCCAGGCCAGAAGCTGGGGATGGCGGATCAGCAGATCGGCCAGGAACTGGGAGGACCCCAGGATCGTCAGGAGCAGGCCGACGACCCTGGGGCCTTCGCGGAACAGCGAGAAGAGGAAGGAGCGGCTGAGGGAGACCCCCACGTAGCGTTCCAGGTTGTTGAGGGCCATCTCGGAGTCCGGCACGGACCCGAGGGCCTCGACCACGCGCGGGAGGACCGCGCCGAAGGCGGCCCGGCTGTCCCCCTCGCCGGCGATCTGCGCCAGGGTGCGAGCCGCCCGTTCCGGGACGGCGAAGCCGGCCGCCCGCAACTCTTCCAGACTGACGGGGAGATCCCCCGCGGCATCCACTGCGCTCATGGCTGGACCGCACCGAAGGTACCACCCGCCGCACGCCCTTGCCAAGCCTTCTAACAGGCTGCTGAAAAAGGCCCAATGTCTCTCCCCGCCGCCTCGGGGGCAGCGGGTGGGGCGTTGGCGCGCTCGAACAACCTCCCGCTGCCGACGTTGCGGCAGCGGTGGCACTGCGGCGTACCCGGAGTACGCCTCTGACCCACCTTCGGTGGGTACCCCCGCTGCGCGCGCCGCATACGGTGTCGTGGGGCGTGGGTGCGTTAGGCGGTGGGGCCGAGGGGGTTACGCGCCGGACGCGGAGTTCCGGCCAGGCGGCAGGAACTGCGCCACCTTGCGGATGATGAGGGCGCTCCGGTCGGCGGCCCAGCGGACCAAGAGGTAGAACCCGGCATCCCCCCGGCAGGTCGGGCAGTGGTAGATGAGGCGGGCGAAGGCGCGGACGGAGGCGGCGGGACAGGCGACGCGCTGCCAGCACGCGGCCACCCCGCATCGGGTGCAGGGGAGGGTCACGCGTTCGGTGAAGAGGTCGGCGAGGATGGTCTCCCCGCCCGGGACCGGGATGGTGACATCCTTCCCGGTCGGAGCTTCCCTGAGGAAATGGGCAATCTGCTCGCTCGGCGTCATGGCCCAGCGCCCTCCGTCCGGCGCGGCGTAGGCCGGGCGGTCTTTCGGAACGAACAGCGAACCCGGGCTATATACCTTATGACCGGCTGCAGGTCAAGGAAGCCATCAGCAGGCTGCTGAAAAAGGCCCATCTGCTGCGTTGGCGCGCTCGCGCACTCCCTGCGGCGTACCCGGCGTACGCCTCAGTCGGCGCCTCGCGCGCCGCCTTGCACCTGGACCTTTTTGAGCAGCCTGGGCAAAAGAGGGTTTTTCAGCACCCTGTTAGAGGCGGGGCGGCAGGGCTCCGGGTCAGGGCCAGGGCAAGGAAGGAAGGAGACGGGGGATCCGAAGGAGACCAGGGGGACATCGCGGGACGGCCCGAGGTGCGCGACGGGCCCAGCGACCGGTGACGCGGGGGCCATGGGACTCAAGCGCTCCCGCGCGCGGCCCCCGGCCCTGGGTCTCGCCCTCAGAGGGAGCGGCGCTCCAGGGTCTCCAGGTACTGCCGCAGGAGCTCCGCGTTGCGGCGCGCGCCCTCGAGGTGCGGGTGCACGGCCAGGGCGCGTTCGAAGAACTCCAGGGCACGGCGCGGCTGGCCCAAGGCCACGAAGTTGAGCCCCTCGCCCGAGAGGGCGCCAAAGTGCCAGGGGTTCAAGGCCAGCGTCCGCTCGCAGTCCGCCAGCGAATCCGCGTACCGCCCCATCAGATAGTAGGCGGTGGCCCGCTTGTTGTAGCCCTCGGCGAACGCCGGCGCGCGGCCGATGACCTGGCCGAAGAGCGCCGCCGCTTCCGGCAGGTCCCCCCGCTGCATCCGGCGGATGCCGTCCTGCGTGAGCCGGTCCACCTCGGCGTCTCCGGACCGGAGGAAGACGGCCCAGAGGGCGTCCTCGGCCAGCACGCGGACGTCCTCGTCGGCGTCCCGCAGGGCCCGGACCAGGACGGGCACCTCGGCCATGCCGCCTCGGTCGCCGAGGGCCATGACGGCCTCGCGGCGCGTGGCCTCGTCTTGCGCGTCCAGGGCCAGCGCCCGCGCCCGGTCCAGCGGCATCGCCCCGGAACCCGCCGGCACCGCCGCGGCCGCCGCCGGGGCCATGGGGTCCCATGCGGGGGACGGCCCCGCCGCCACCATCATCGCCAACAAGAATCGCCACGGGATGTGCCGCATGGAACCCTCACGGGGCGCCGGGGCCGCCCCGCCCGCCCCGGCCTCGTCCACATACGATAGCGAGCCCCGCGGCCCGCCGCAACCGGGGCCCCCCCGCGGAACGGACCCCCAAAGAAAAAGCCCGGCCCCCGGGAATGCCGCGGGGGCCGGGCGTGGCGCGGGCAGCCTTCCGGGCGCGACCGCCGCCGCGCCCGCTGGGCTCTACTAAGATGCTAACAAAAGCCACACCTCCGCAGGCTGCTCAAAAGGGCCCAGGTGCAAGGCGGCGCGCGAGGGGCCGAGTGAGGCGTACGCCGGGTACGCCGCAGCGAGCGCCCGAGCGCGCCAACGCCCCACCCGCTGCCGCCGAGGCAGCGGGGAGAGACGTCGGGCCTTTTTCAGCAGCCTGCTACAGGTCGTAGTAGAGGACGAACTCGTACGGATGCGGCCGCAGGCGCACCGGGTCCACCTCACGCTTCCGCTTGTAGTCGAGCCACGTGTCGATCACGTCCTGGGTGAAGACGTCTCCCTTGAGCATGAACGCATGGTCGCGCTCCAGGGCATCCAGGGCGTCGGCCAGCGAGCCGGGCACGGAGGGCACCTCCTTCAGTTCCTCCGGACCCAGCTCGTAGATGTCCTTATCCAGCGGCTCGCCCGGGTGGATCTTGTTCTGGATCCCGTCCAACCCGGCCATCAGCATGGCCGAGAACGCCATGTACCCGTTGCACGCGGCGTCGGGGAAGCGCACCTCGATGCGCTTGGCCTTGGGGCTGGGCGAGTACATGGGGATCCGGATCGCGGCGCTCCGGTTGCGGCTGGAGTAGGCCAGGTTGACGGGGGCCTCGAAGCCGGGCACCAGGCGTTTGTAGGAGTTGACTGTGGGGGCCACCAGGGCGCAGAGCGCGGCGGCGTGCTTCAGGATCCCGCCGATGTAGTAGAGGGCCACGTCGCTCATCCCGGCGTACCCGTTGCCCGCGAACAGGGGGTTCCCCCCCTTCCAGAGGCTCTGGTGCGTGTGCATGCCCGACCCGTTGTCCCCGTACAGCGGCTTGGGCATGAAGGTGACCGTCTTGCCCCTCTTCCGGGCCACGTTCTTGATGATGTACTTGTACATCATCATCTTGTCGGCCATCTCGACCAGCGGTTGGAACCGCATGTCGATTTCGCACTGACCGCCGGTGGCCACTTCGTGGTGCTGGGCCTCGATGTCAATGCCGCATTCGATCATCGTCTGCATCATCTCATTGCGGATGTCCATCAACTGGTCGGCCGGCGGCACCGGGAAATAGCCTTCCTTGTACCGCAGCTTGTAACCCAGGTTCGGGCTCTCGACCCGCCCGCTGTTCCATTGACCCTCGACGCTGTCGATGAAGTAGTAGCCGGAGTTGACAGTCTGGTCGTAGCGGAT
>DASPOZ010000371.1:0-14713 GCA_035625755.1 Candidatus Sulfotelmatobacter sp. | reverse complement strand
GTGGGGTGGCGGCGGACGTTCTATACCTTTCTGGCCCTGGGATGGCGCGGCACGCCCGGCCAGCACCGGCGCCTGGAGCGCGGCATCGCGACCATGGCGGTGCTGATCATCCCGATCGCCGTCTCGGTCCACACGGTGGTGTCCTGGGTGTTCAGCATGACGCTGCAGCCCATGTGGAAGAGCACCATCTTCGGGCCGTACTTCGTGGCCGGCGCCATCTTCTCCGGCATCGGGGGGCTCATCATCTCCATGGCCGTGGTCCGCCGGGCCTATCACCTGGAGCGGTACCTGAAACCGGTGCACTTCAACAGCCTTTCCCTTCTGCTGCTGGTGATGAGCCTCTTCTGGTTCTACTTCACCTTCGCGGAGCACCTCACGGCCTATTACGGAGGCGAACTGGCCGAGGCGATGGTCCTGTTCGCCAAGGTGACGGGGCGCTGGGCCCCCCTGTTCTGGGCCATGGTGGTGCTGAACTTCGTGATCCCGGTGGCCATCCTGGCCAACGGGCGGACGCGCACCGTGGCCGGGTCCGTGGTGGCCTCGGCTTCGGTGGTGGTGGGGATGTGGCTGGAGCGGTACCTGATCGTGGTGCCCACGCTGGCCAACCCGCGCCTCCCCTATGCGCGCGGGCTGTACGCCCCTACGTGGGTGGAGGTCTCCATCACGCTGGGCGCCGTGGCCTTCTTCATGCTCCTGTACATGGTCTTCACGAAGGTCTTCCCCATCATCTCCATCTGGGAGGTCCGGGAGGGGCACGAGGGGTTGCGGGAGGCGCAGGAGCGCATGGTGGGCTACCTTCCCGGCCCCGCGGAGCCGGCGGCGCCGGCGGCGCAGGGCGCGGGGCATTGAGGGGCACGATGGAAAGATTTTGCCGGGTGATCCCGCTGAGCATCGCGGTCTTCGCGGTGGCCTTCATCGGGTGGATGGTCAGAATGCTGCAGCTTTCCTGGGCCCGGAGCGACTCCTGGGGGTTCACCGTCACCGTGGCCTCCGTGGTCATCCCCGTCTTCCTGGTGTACCTGTGGCTGGCCATCCACGTCTTGTGGGGGATCGCGCGGGAGGGGCGGGCGTCGGGAGGGGAGGGCCGCCCGTGACGGCGCGGCGCATGTGGGTGCTGTGCCTGGGGGCCGCGGCCGCGGCGGCCGCCGCGGCGCTGGCGCCGGCCGCGGAGGGCGCGGCGCCGGACCCGGTGGATGGGTCGCGCCTCTTCGTGAACAAGGGCTGCGTCACCTGCCACGCGGTGGACGGCGAGGGGGGCAAGATCGGCCCCGACCTGGGCCGGATCTCCACCGGCCGCACGCTCCTGGGGATGGCCGCCGTGATGTGGAACCACTCGCCCCGCATGACGGAGCGGATCAAGGAGGCGAAGGTCGTCCGGCCGAAGTTCACGGCGGAAGAGATGGCAAATCTCTTCGCCTTCCTCACCTACACAGGGTACCTGGGCACGCCCGGCGACCCCAAGCGCGGCGCGGACCTTTTCCGCGACCGGTCCTGCGTCCGCTGCCATGCCGTGGGTGGCGCGGGCGGGACCGTGGGGCCCGGGCTGGACCGCTTCAAGCGCTATATCTCCCCCATCGTCCTGGCGGCGGCCATGTGGAATCACGGGCCGAAGATGCAGACGGTGATGCAGCAGGCGGGGATCGCCCGCCCCCAGCTCAGCGGCGAGGAGATCGCGCACCTGCTCGCCTACATCCGGTCTGCGGGACGTGGCGGCCCCGAATCCGGCGAGTACCTGCTGCCGGGCAACCCGGAGGTGGGGCGTCAGGTTTTCCAGCAGAAACGCTGTTCCGCATGTCACGGCGCGGAGGGGACGGGCGGCGTGGGCCCGGACTTCCGGCGCCGCCGGGAGAGTTTCCAGGGCGGCCTGACGCAGGTGGCGGCCCTCATGTGGAACCACGGCCCGGCCATCTGGCGGAAGATGACCGAGATGAACGTCCCGTTCCCTAGCCTCACGGACCAGGAGATGGCCAACCTGGTGGCCTTCCTGTACTCCCTGCCGTACTTCGATGAGCCGGGGAACGCGGCGCGGGGCCGGGAGGTGTTCGAGCGCAAGGGGTGCGCGGCCTGCCACGGGCCGTCGGGCCGGGGGCAGGCGGGGGCGCCCGATCTGACGAAGGCGTTGGGGGCGGCGCAGCCCATCGCCATCGCGGCGGCCATGTGGAACCACGGGTTCGCCATGGAACAGATGGCGCGGGCGCGCGGATTGCCCTGGCCGGACCTGGACGGGCGCGACCTGGCGGACGTCGTGGCGTTCCTCCGGGGGGCTCCCCGCGGGCGCTGACCAATTTGGGATTGAGGATCTTGGATTGAGGATTTCTTGATTGCCCGTCGGAGGCGCGGGCACGCTCAACGGGGCGTCAATCTTCAATCCTCAATCGAAAGTCCTCAATGGATGGAGGAGGTGCACCATGGCCAGGTATGCGGCGGGGATGGTACTGGCCGGGCTGCTGGCCGCAACAGGGTTCGCGGAGGCGGGGACGCCGGCGCGCGGTTTGCCCTCGGCGCCGGACGCGAAGGGGTACAGCAGCAGCGAGGTCTGCGCCAAGTGCCACGAGGACATCCACCGGACCTGGAAGAACTCGCTGCACGCCATGTCCCTCTCCGATCCGATCTTCGATGCCGCCTACTGGGAGGCCATCAAGCTCAGCAAGGGCGCCGCCCGGCCCCTCTGCCTGGGCTGCCACGCCCCGACGACTCGCCTCACCAAGGACTACGACCTGCGGCTGACCGTCAGCGAGGAGGGGGTGAGCTGCGACTTCTGCCACACCATCTCCGCGGCCAAGCCGCTGGCGGCCGGCGAGCCCTACACCATGCGGCCCGGGGCGGTGAAGTGGGGGCCGATCCAGTCGGCCCAGTCGCCCGTCCATAAGACCCAGTACTCGGTGACCCACATGTCGTCGGAGCTCTGCGGGGGCTGCCACGAGTACCGGGCCAAGTCCGGCGCGGTGCTCATGGGCACCTATAGCGAGTGGCGCGCCGGCGGTTACGCCGAGCAAGGGATCCAGTGCCAGACCTGCCACATGCCCACGACGCAGGGGCGGGTCGTGCGCCCCGAGGTGAAGGCCACCGAGCGTCCCATCAACCTCCACAGCATCCAGGGCGGCCATTCGCCGGAGCAGGTCCAGAAGGCGGCCCGGGTGGAGGTGCGGGACATCCAGCGGACGGAGGGAGGCTATCGGGTCGTCGTGGCCGTGGAAAACGTGGCCTCCGGCCACATGATCCCCACGGGCGTGCCGAGCCGGCAGCTCGACCTGGTGGTGCAGCTCCGGCGCGGCCAGACGCTGCTGGGGGAGCAACGGACGGCGTTTCGCAAGGTGGTGGTGGACGAGCAGGGCAACGAGCTCCGGACCGATGCCCAGGCGTTTCTGCGAGGAGCGGCGGTCCGAAGCGACAACCGCATCCCGCCGAAGGGGACCCGGGAGGCGAGCTTCCTCTTTCCGTACGCCGGCGCACCCGACTTCGTGGTGGAGGCGAAGCTTTACTATCGCTATCCCGTGGCCCTCGCCAGGCCGGAGGAGATCACCCTGGAGATGGGCGCCGCCACGCGTCCGGCCCGCTGACGGCGGCCCGGGCGCGCGCGAGCCGCCGGCCGGCCGGCGGCGTTGCGGGCGCGTGGGCGACAGCGTTACGATCACCGGCACCAACTTCTTCGCCGTCTCGTCCGCGAAATTAGGGGACGTTGCCAACTACAGCAAATTGTGATACCTATCTAGCATGCCTCGCGGCCCGCGTCTCGATGCTCCCGGCGTGCTGCACCACGTGATGGCCCGCGGCCTGGAGCGGCGGGCCATCTTCCGGGACGACCAAGATCGCCGGGACTTCGTGGACCGCCTTGCGACGCTGGCGGCGGGGGGCGCCGTCACGGTCTACGCCTGGGCCTTACTCCCCAATCACTTCCACCTCCTGCTGCGCACCGGGCGGCTGCCGCTGGCCCGGGCCATGCGCTCGCTCCTCACCGGCTACGCCGGCGCCTTCAACCGGCGGCATAAACGGGCCGGCCACCTCTTCCAGAACCGCTACAAGTCCATCGTGGTGGAGGAGGAGCCCTACTTCCTGCAGTTGGTGCGGTACCTCCACCTGAACCCGCTGCGGGCCGGGGTGGTCGCCGACCTCGCCGCCTTGGGGCGGTACCGCTGGAGCGGGCACGCGGCCCTCCTGGGCCGGCGGGCCGCCCCCTGGCAGGCCACCGCGGACGTCCTGGGGCGCTTCCCCGGCCCCCGCCGCCGGGCCCGCGAGCGCTACCGCATCTTCATGGCCGACGGCGTCCCCCAGGGCCGGCGCCCGGACCTGCAGGGCGGCGGCTTGCGCCGCAGCGCCGGCGGCTGGGCCGGGGTCCGGGAACTCCGCCGAGGCCGGGAGGCCTACCTGGGGGATGAGCGCATCCTCGGGGGGACCGCGTTCGTCGACCAGGTCCGCGCGGAGGCCGAGGCGGCCCTGACCGCGCAGGGCCGCTATGCCCGCGTCTCTCTGGCCACGCTCCTCGCGCAGGTCGGCGCCGCGGTCGGCGTCCCCCCCCAGGCGCTGGCCGGCGGCGGGCGGACCGCCGCGTTCAGCCGTGCCCGGGAGGGTATCGCGTATCTGTGGACCGGGATCCTCGGGCGCCCCGGCCGCCCCCTGGCCGCGGCGCTGGGCGTCCGCCCCCAGGCGATCTACGCGGCGGCGACCCGGGGGCGCGCGGGGCGCGAGCAGTGGGAGGGGCTCCTTCGGAAATTGCTATAGCTGGCAACGTCCCGTAGCCCCCGCTTGCGCCACCTCGTGCGGCTGCTCCGGCGGGCGCGCGCCGAGCAGGGCGCCTGCAAGGCGCGGTTCGCCACCACGCTGCTCCCGCAGCTCGGGCCCATGGGCGATCCGCTCCCGCCGCCCCTCGGCGCGGCCCTGCCCCTGTCGCTGCAGCGGCTCGTCCCCCCGGCGCGGCGCGGGCGCGCGGCGGCGGGCGCCGCGCTGCCGGCCGGCCTCGCCGCCGCCTGTGCGGACCTCGCGGCCCAGCTCACGGCCGTGCAGGCGCGGATCGCCGGGCTGGAGGCCGAGCTGGTGCGGGTCGCGGAGCCCCTCCCCCCGTACCGCCTCCTGCGAACCATCCCCGGCATCGGCCCCACCGTGGCAGCGATCCTCCTGGCGGAGATCGGGGACATCGGGTGGTACACCCACTTCGCCCAGCTCCGCAAGCTCGCCGGGCTGGACATCGTGCGGCAGCAGTCGGGGCAGTGGGCGGGGACCGGGCGGATCTCCAAGGCGGGGCGCGCCCTGCTCCGGTGGGCGCTGTACCAGGCGGCCCTCGGCGCCGCCCGGACCCCGGCGGGGCGGGCGCGGCTGGCCGCCTTGCGCGCCAAGCGCGCCGGGGACCGGTTCGCCTTCTTCAAGGCCACGGTGGAGCTGGCGGCGAAGCTCCTGCGGACCGTGTGGGGGGTCTGGCGGAGCGGGCGGCCCTATGACCCGGGGCGGGCCCTCGGGACCCCAGCGCCCACCCGGCCCCGCCCCGCCGCCCGGCGGCGCCGGGGCCCGGCGCCCGCGGTCCGGCTCGCGCTCGGGACCGGGGAGGACCGGGGGCGGGTCGCCCTCCGGGAGGCGGCGGCGCGGTAGGCCGCGCACCACGGCGGCGGAGGCCCACAAGGCCTGCGGCGCGGGGGAGCGGTAGCGCGATTGCAACGTAGCGGCACCGTCGGGTGACCGCGGGGGGACCCAGGCGCGCCGCTCCTGCTTCCTGAGCCCGGACACGGCCGGTTGCGCACGTCCGGCAGCGACGATGCGGGATAGACCGACTACGATGGGGCGGAGAAGCACCCAACGCGGAGCGGCTCTCCCCCGGGCCGCAGGCCTTCACCTCAAGACCCCACGCGAGTGGGGAGGGGAGGATTATCCCTTGACACCGAAGAAACGGCCGGGTCCCCTTGGCCCTAGCCCCCGAGCAGTTGAGGGGGAGTTCGGGGTAGGCAGGGGTATTGGAGGCCTCCTTGTTGAAACGGGTGTGGAAAAAGCTGTCGAGGCCGCGGAGCCATTCGCATCCACGTACGTTTACTCCCGGATCGGCGTGAAGCAACTTGTTGAGGCAATGGACCGCGGCCTCGCCTGGGAGAACATTCGGGTGACAGCGCAAAAGGGTGTGTGGGCTGTCAGGTCGTTGAGAAACCCAGTAGCGAAATGGGGTGCTAAGCTTGGGGTCTTCGGCGGAAAGGTCCTCTCACCCGTGCTCTGGGGCAAAACGCTTTGGGACACGGGGTTCACGCCCGGTTGTGGCGCGAACTGCGCTCTGCCGGGTATGTGAGCGGGAGGCGAAACCTTGAGGAGATTGCGCGGAATTGTTCTATTGGCCGCGTTCATGATGTGGTTGGCTCCGCCCCTCATCGCCGCATACAGAGGCGGGGGGGATTATAAAGCAGTACTTAGGGCTCTCGGTCCGTTCGGCCTTTTCTATTATCCGCTTATGCTCGTGTTGTTCATTTACGGCTACTACCTCCTGACGCGCTCCCTCTTCTTTTTCAAATTCCTCTTCCTCGCACTTGCGATCGTGCTCATCTTCGGAATTGGACTCCCCCTGTTGGCGGGGCTCGGACCCACAAGTGATCTCTCAGGCGTGTCGCTGACGCTCAGTCTGGTCGGAGCGGCTATCATAATCCTATACGCGCGGATCATGGACCAGAAGCGTGCGCGAGTCGTCCCTGCGACTCCGGAACCCGATGCGCCCGAAAGGGTCGCCGGGTGGCTCCCCAAGCGCCTGCGGCGTCTGCTACGGGTACCTACAGCGAAGCCTCAGGAAAGCTTGGGCCCCCCGGACGCGGAGTACTTTTTCCGGCTCGCAGCCCATGCGGAGAAAGCAGGAGATCTCGCGGCGGCCGCGAGGCTATGCCGGGAGGCAGCCGAGGTCGACCCCATTGGGCCATGGGGAGCCAAGGCTCGTGAGAAGTTAGCAAACCTGCAACGCCATGCAGAATAACACATACATACATGAACGGTGACCCGGCCGGAGCAGCCTGCTAGCTGGTAGCCCACATTATCCATGAAGCCGCTCGACACCCTCACCCATACCCTCTCCCTCAGCGAGGGAGAGGGCAAGTTTAGGATTCCCTCGCCCTCGAAGGGGGAGAGGGCCAGGGTGAGGGGGCGCCTGAGACGCTGAGGTCTGGTTCATGAAAGTGGTGGGCTAGGAGGGACCGGCAGTCCGCGAGATGCCGCGGCCATCGTGTTTCCGGTTGCGGGGGCGCGCGCGGGCGTCGTATCATCGCGGCGTCATGGGGCAGGGGCTGCGTTTCGTGTATCTTGTCGCGCTGGTCGTGTGGGTCGGCGGGATCATCTTCTTCTCCTTCGTGGGTGCCCCCAGCACGTTCCAGGCCGTCCCCGTGGACATGGCGGGAAAGGTCGTGGGCAAGATCTTTCCCCGCTACTACCTGCTGGGCTTCGTGGCGGGCCTCGTGGCCCTGGCGGCCTTCCTGGGCCTCGCGCGCATGTCGGGGCAGTGGGGGGGCCTCAAGGTGGCCAACGCCCTGCTCCTCACCGCCATGCTGGGGACGGGGCTCTACGCCGGCACCGTGGTGCTGCGCCAGGCCAACGCGGTCAAGCAGCAGATCGGGAGCTTCGAGGACCGGTCCCAGGGCAGCCCGGAGCTGCGGGCCGAGTTCGCCCGGCTGCACCGCCTCGCGGTGATCCTGAACGGCGTTGTGCTCGTCCTGGGCCTGGCGGTCCTCTTGGTCACCGCCACCTGGCTCCGCTTGTAAACCAGGGGCCAGGGGTCGGGGGCTGGGGGAATTTGCGATTGAGGATTTAGGATTGAGGATTTGTGGCTAGTGATTTTGCGACCGAAATCCTCAATCCCAAATCCCAAATCAACAATGCGGTGAGAGATGGGCGAGACCTTCACGGAGAGCGAAAAGGCCATCCTGGCGCCCTACGTGAGCAACACGGACCGGCCGGTCTTCGCCCTCCGGAACATGCCGGAAGAGGTGATCGCCGTCCTCTTCGCCTACTACAGCCGCAGCCGCGAGAGCCTGCGGCGGAACCTCCTGAAGCTGATCCAGGAGGGGGACCTGGACCTCACGGAGCGCCTGCAGTTTTCCCCCGGCCGCGGCGACGCGCTGGCGGCGGCCCGGGAGAAGGCGCGCCAGTTCCACGAGAAGTGGGTGGTGGGCTACGGCCACTCCTCGGTGGCGGAACACGCCGTGGCCCACCTGGCCATCGAGGATGTCTCCATCATCTGCAGCAAGGTGATCGAGGACACGCGTCTGGCCGCCTACACGGAGAAGTCCACCCGCTACGTGGTCTTCGACCCCGACAAGTTCCACCGCCCGCCGTCCATCATGGCCTCGCGCCATGCCGCCCTGTTCCAAGACACCGCCAGCGGGCTCCTGCGGGCCTACACAGGCCTCACGGAGCCCGTCACGGAGGAGATCAAGACGCGGTACCCGCGGGACGAAGGGCAGGGCGCGGGGGCCTACAACGCGGCGTGCCGGGCCAAGGCCTGCGACATCCTGCGCTACCTCCTGCCGGCGGCCACCACCACCAACATCGGCGTTACCATCAATGCCCGCGTCCTGGAGCACCTCATCACCAAGATGCTCTCGCACCCGCTGGAGGAGGCGCGGGCCTGCGCCGCCGCCCTGAAGCGGGAGGCCACGCAGCTCATCCCCACGCTGATCAAGTACGCGGACCGGAACGCCTACATGGCCGAGACGCGCGCCGCCGTGGAGGGCGAGGCGGCCCGGCTGCTGGCGGGCGAGGCCCCGGCCCCCGGCCGCCCCGTTACCCTGGTGCGGTACGACGATCGGGCCGAGGACATGCTGGTGGCCGTTATCCTCTACGAGATGTCCTCGCTGCCGTTCACGCAGGTGCTGGGCCGGGTGGAAAAGCTCCCGGGCGAGGAGAGGGCGCGCATCCTGGACGAGTTCCTGCGGCGCCGCGGCCGGCACGACCAGCCGCTGCGCGCCCTGGAACACGCCTACTACACTTTCGATATCCTGGTGGACTTCGGCGCCTTCCGGGACATCCAGCGGCACCGCATGGCCACCCAGACGCCGCAGGAGTTGGGCCCGGCACACGGTTACAGCACGCCGCCCGAGATCGAGGCCTTCGGCCACCGCAAGACCTTCGACGGCTGGATGGCGCGGGCGGAGGAAGCCTACCGGGCCATCGCCGCCGACTTCCCGCGCGAGGCGGCGTACGTACTGCCGCTGGCGTTTCGCAAGCGGGTGCTGTTCACCTGGAACCTGCGGGAGGTGCACCACTTCGTGCAGCTCCGGTCGGCCCCGCAGGGGCACGTCTCGTACCGCACCATCGCCCAGGAGGTGTACCGGGAGCTGGAGCGGGTCCAGCCGCTGCTGGCCAAGTACATCCGTGCGGACCTGAAGAGCTACGACCTGGGAAGGTTGGGCGCATGATCCCGGCGGTGATGGCGCTGGCGGCCCTGGGCCTGGGCGATTCCCTCTACCTGACGTGGGTGCACGCCACGGCATCCAAAATCGCCTGCCCCATCGGGAGCTGCGACGTGGTGAACGCCAGCCCGTACGCGGAGGTGTGGGGCTTCCCGGTGGCCGGCATCGGCGCGGCCGGCTACCTGGCGCTGCTGGTCCTGGGGACCATGGCCTGGCGGGCCGAGGAAGAGGCGGGGCGCCTGCGGTGGCTCCGGTGGGCCTTCGGCGGAAGCCTGGCCGGCGTCCTCTACGCGCTCTACCTCACCTACCTGGAGCTGTACGTGATCAACGCCATCTGCTTCTGGTGCGTGGTCTCCGCCATCGTCATCACCCTCATCTGCATCCTCTCCGGCCTCGCCCTGCGCCGCCCGCCCGCCCCCAGCTCTTGACCGACGATCTTCTGCCATGCCCCGGGCGTTCGGGGGCATCCCTTGCATTGCGCGATCGTGCCGTCGGGGCGTGGGGAAGCGTTCCCGTAGTTGGAGGCCCCTGAGGAGCGATCGGTGGGAGACGGCATGGAGCTGGCATCCGTGGTGGAAACGCCTCGCCTCCGCCTGCGGCCACCGATGATGGGCGATGCGGAGGCGATCTTCACGCAATATGCGCGGGACGTCGAGGTGACGAAGTATCTCCTGTGGCGGCCGCATGAAACCATCGAGACGGTGCGCGATTTCTTACGGCACTGCCTGGCCGCCCGGGAGCAAGGGACGACGTTCCCGTGGGCGATCACGCGGAAGTCGGACGGCCGGCTCCTGGGCATGATCGAGGCGCGGATCGATGCGTCGCGCGCCGAGCTCGGTTACGCCCTGGCCCGTCCCTTCTGGGGCCAGGGCTTCGCCACGGAAGCCGTGCGTGCCGTGGTGGATCTGGCGCTGGCGCACCCGACCATCTATCGCGTGTGGGCGGTGTGTGACCTGGAGAACCATGCCTCGGCCCGCGTGTTGGAGAAGGCGGGCCTGCAGCGGGAAGGGGTGCTCCGCCGCTGGAGCGTGCACCCGAACGTCAGCGAGGTGCCGCGCGACTGCGTCTGCTATGCGAAGGTGAAGTAGCCGGGCCGCCGGGGTCGCCATGATCCAGTTGACCGACGTGACCAAGGTGTACGAGGCCGAGGGGAACCGCGTGGAGGCCCTGCGGGGGGTCACGCTGCACGTGGGCCGCGGGGAGTTCGTGGCCCTGGCGGGGCCCAGCGGCTGCGGCAAGAGCACGCTCCTGAATCTGGTGGGCGGGATCGACGTGCCCACGACGGGCGAGGTGGTGGTGGACGGGGCGGCGCTCTCCGGCCTCGCGGACCGGGCCCTCAGCCTGTACCGGCGCCAGAAGGTGGGCTTCGTGCACCAGCTCTTCAACCTGCTGCCCACCCTCACGGCGCTGGAGAACGTGGCGCTGCCCCTCCTCCTGCAGGGCGTGGGAGGCGGGGAGGCGCGGGCGCGGGCCCGCCGGCAGCTCGAGGCGGTCGGGATGGGCGGGCGGGCGGCGCACTGGCCGCACCAGCTCTCCGGCGGGGAGCAGCAGCGCGTGGCCATCGCCCGGGCCATCGTGCACGGGCCGCCCCTCATTCTGGCCGACGAGCCCACGGGCAACCTGGACTCGAAGGCGGGCCGGGACGTGCTGGACCTGCTGGCGTGGCTGGTGGTGGCCCAGGGGCGCACGCTGCTGCTGGCCACCCACAGCCGCGAGGCGGCGGCGCGCGCCGGGCGCGTGGTGGCGCTGCGGGACGGCGCCGTGGCGCCGCCCGACCCGGCGACTCCGGGGTAGCGCCGTGCGGCCGCAGGCACTCCTCCGCCTGGCCTGGCGCGGCGCCGTCGCCGCCAAGGGGCGGACGGCCGTCACCGTGCTGGGTGTGGCGCTGGGTATCGCCGTCTCCCTGGCCATTCGGGTGGCCAACGAGAGCGTGCTGGCCTCGTTCCGCCAGAGCCTGGACGCCGTGGCGGGCCGCACCGCGCTCCAGGTCTCGGCGGGGGAGCCCGGCGTGGACGAGGCGCTGTACCGCGCCGTGAAGGACACGCCGGGCGTCGCCAAGGCATCGCCCATCATCGAGAGCACCGTTCTCCTCGAGGGGAAACCGCCGGACGCCCTGCTGGTGCTCGGGGTGGACACGCTGGCGGATCAGGGGTTTCGGGATTACCGGCTGGCGGAAGGGCCAGCTGCGGCGGGACGGAAAAAGGCCGGGGACGGGGACGGGAACGGGAACGAGGAGGCCGGGGGGGATCCGCTGGCGCTTATCGGCGAGCCGGGGGCGGTGCTGGTGACGCGGCGGTTCGCCGAGGCCCGCGGCCTCAAGGTCGGGTCGGCGTTCCGCGTACAGGCCGGCGGGGGGCCGCGGCGGTTGGTGGTGCGCGGCCTGCTGGAGTTGGAGGGCGCCGGCCGCGCGCTGGACGGCCGCTTCGCCCTCATGGACATCGCCGGCGCCCAGCTCGCCTTCGACAAGATCGGCCGCCTGGATCGGATCGACGTCATCACGGATCCCGGCGCGGACCGCGCGGCGGTGGCGGAGCGGCTCCGCCAGCGCCTGGGCGGGGCCGCGATGGTGGAGGCCCCCGAGGCGCGCAACCGGCAGGTGGAGGGGATGCTGGCCTCGTTCCAGCTCAACCTCACGGTGCTGAGCCTCATCGCCCTCTTCGTGGGCCTCTTCCTGATCTACAATGCCACGGCCACCGCCGTGGCGCGCCGCCGCCGCGAGATCGGGATCCTCCGCTCGCTGGGGATGGCCCGCGGCCAGGTGGTGGCACTGGTGCTGGCCGAGGCGGCGGTGGTGGGGCTGGTGGGCGGGGTGCTGGGCGTGGGCCTGGCGGCCGCCATGGCCCGGTTCGCCCTGGAGGCCATGGCCACCACCGTCTCCTCCCTCTACGCCTTCGTGCGCCCGCCGGCGCCCTCGCTGCCCCTTGCGCTGGCGGCCACGGCCGTGGGCGGGGGCGTCGCGGTGGCGCTCTTTTCCGCCCTGGTCCCGGCGCTGGAGGCCGCCGCCGTGCCGCCCGGCGAGGCGGTGGGGCGGGGCAGCTTCGAACGGCGGCGGCAGGGCTTCGCGGCCATGCTGGCGGCGGGTGCCGTTTGCCTGGCCGCGGCGGCCGCGGCCTCCCGCCCCGGCCCGGTGAACGGCGCGCCCCTCTTCGGCTACGTCTCCGCCTTCCTCGTCCTGCTCGGCGCCGCGCTGGTGGCGCCGGCGGCCGTCGCGGCCGCGGCTGCCGCGGCCCGCCCGCTGCTCCTCGCCCGGGGCCGCTGGGCGGGGCCGGCGCTGGCCGTGATGAACACTCGGCGGAACCTGTGGCGGAACGGCGGCACGGTGGCGGCCATGGCCGTGGGCCTGGCCATGCTGGTGAGCGTGGCCACCATGATCGGGAGCTTCCGCCGCACCGTGGACCTTTGGATGGAGCAGACGGTGCGGGCGGACCTGCTGGTGTCGCTGGCCGGGCGGCTCGTGAAGGGGGCGGAGGCCAAGCTCCCGGAGCGGGTTGTGGCCGCCGTGGCGCGGATACCCGGGGTGGCCGCCGTGGATCCCTTCCGCGCCCTGCACGTGCAGCGGGCCGGCCGCCGGTTCATCCTGGGCTCCGGCGACTTCGCGGTGCAGGGCGCGCGCAGCCGCCTCCTCTTCCAGGAGGGCGACTCCGCCGCCATCCTGGCCGAGGCGCGGGCGCGGGACGGCGTGGTGGTCTCGGAGACGTTCGCCGGGGCGGCCGGCGTGCGCCGGGGCGACACACTGCGGCTGGCCACGCCGGGCGGCGAGCGGGCGTTCCCCGTGGTGGGCGTCTTCTACGACTACACCACGGAGGGCGGCCTGGTGGTGATGGACCGGGCCCTCTACCGCCGCCTGTGGGACGATCCGTTCGTCTCCAGCGTCGCCGTGTACCTGGCCCCGGGGGCGGATGCGGAGGCCGTGCGGGCCCGCATCCTGGAGGCGCTGCGCGGCCGGCCCGACGCCTTCGTGTTCACCAACCGGTCGCTGCGCCGGCACGTGCTCGGGATCTTCGACCAGACCTTCGCCATCACCTACGCCCTGGAGGCCATCGCGCTGGTGGTGGCCGTGCTGGGGATCCTGAACACCGTGATGGCCTCGGTCATCGAGCGGCAGCGCGAGATCGGCACGCTGCGGGCGCTGGGCTTCACCCGGCCCCAGGTCTTCCGCATGGTGGCGGGCGAGGCGGGGGCCCTGGGGGCCCTGGGGGACCTGCTGGGGGTGGCGGCGGGCATCGCCCTCTCGCTGATCCTCATCTACGTGATCAACAAGCAGTCCTTCGGCTGGTCCATCCAATTCTCCCTCCCGGGCCGGGCCGTGGCGGGATACGCCCTGCTGGCCCTGGCGGCCGCCGTGGCCGCCGGGGCCGCGCCCGCCTGGCGTGCCGCCTCCGCGCGCGTCGCCGCCGCCCTGCGCTACGAGTGAGAGGGAAGGCGTTCGGCCGTTCGACAGTTCGTGGGGTAAGGTGTGTGATGCTGGGCTGACCGCAAAGGCGTTCGACGGTTCGCCCGGCGTGGGCGGGGCTGAAGTCCGGAACCAGTTCCCGCCGGGGAACGGCCGAACGGCCGAACCGTCGAACGCTCTTGGGCCGGTGGAACATTGACAGCGGGGCGGGGCGCCGCATACACTCTCGCGCGACGGGCCGGGGGCATCCTAGTCGATTGCTCAAGAACCCGTTCTTCCCCGGGCTGCTCAAAAAGGCCCAGGTGCAAGGCGGCGCGCGCTGCGCGGGGTACCCACCGGAGGTGGGTCGGAGGCGTACTGGGGCCGTACGTCGCAGCACCGCGCGAGCGCGCAGCGCGCCAACGCCCCACCCGCTGCCGCCGAGGCGGCGGGAAGAGATGTTGGGCCTTTTTCAGCAGCCCGCTAGAGAGGAGGGGCCGATGACGGTTGGGGAGCTCATGCGCACGGACCTGATCACGGTGACGAAGAAGGACAGCTTTCGCCACGCCATGAACCTCATCCGCCAGCAGGGCATCCGCCACCTGCCCGTGGTGGACGGGAAGCGCCTGGTGGGTATGGTGACGGATCGGGACATCCGCCAGGCGGCCCCCTCGGGAGCCACCAGCCTGGAGATCCACGAGCTCCACTACCTGCTGGAGAAGGTGACCGTGAACGAGATCATGACCAAGAAGGTGGTCACCGTGGCCCCCTCCACGGACGCCCGCGATGCGGCCAAGCTCCTCCTCAAGCACAAGATCGGGGGGCTCCCGGTGGTGCGGGGCGAGACCCTCGTGGGCATCATCACCGAAACGGACATCCTGCGCGCCTTCGTCGAGCAGAAGTAGGGCAGGGCTTCGTTCCGCGGAGTGAAGCGCAGCGGCTAGGGTCCGGGGTTGGGGAGCATCATCGAGCTGACGGCTAG
>DASPOZ010000370.1:0-3412 GCA_035625755.1 Candidatus Sulfotelmatobacter sp. | reverse complement strand
GGGAAACATGGAAGGAGAAGAGGTGGGGTGGCGGGCGGGCTACGTGGCGCCGGGGGGGTCCGGTGATGCGGTAGCGAAGGAACCTAAGGGATCTGTGCCTTTATCCTGCTGCTCCATCTGGACCACGGCGGCCTCGGGCGGCAGGTACCATTTGGCTTCCCGCCGATCGGCGGTGTGCGCCGCCCCATCCGCCGCCACCTTGCGAAATGGCCCCAGCTCCCTGGCGTTGGTGAGGCGCGAGAGCAAGTCTTCGCCGTCCAACCGGAACACCGTCCCGATGGGGATGTCGCAAAACTTCGTGGCCATCACCGCCCCTGGACGGACCTGCGGCTCGCTTCCGCGAACCCCTCTGTGGTGGACGACCTCCGGGCCCTTGGGGACCAGACCGACCTTGCAGTCGTCAGCCCCCCAGGGTCCTCACCAGCACTTCGCGCAGGGTTCCTTTCCCCGCCCGGCGGGAGCCGTGGAGGCATGGCACTGGCAGGCCCTCGGAGACGCTTTGCCAGAGCAGAACGAGCCCCACCGCCGAACTGTAGAGGGCTAACCCGACGAGCAAAAAGGAGAGCGGGGGCTGGGACCAGAACCAGCCAGCGACATTACTGAGACTTTCCACCGCGGCCTCCTTCTTCTGCGCTCCGCAACGTGTGCCCAGCCGGATCCTGTGCAGCCACGATCGTACAAGAGGTTCAAGACAGCCTTGAGTCGGTGCCATGCGCCGCCGCAAGGGCGGCCGAAGTATGCAGGGTGAGTTTTCCCCTTACTCTAGGTGCCGGGCCGGCCGTCCCGACCACCCAACGTCCTCGCCGCCGAATAGGAAGAGGATGAACAGGATGAGGAGGGTAATCCCAAGCATGTGCGGACCTCCTTCCCTGTGCGGTAGGTGGATGGTCAGCAATCGAAGGCCACATGCAATACTAATACCATAGTCCTATAGAGATATTTCATTTAATGTTCGGTACTTACGACATTATCTTCAGTGAGAGCCATTCCAACATGACATGGTCTGTCACCTAAACTGACGTTTTTCGGCAAAGCGCACACGGAAGCCACTGAACGCGATAGGCGGGTCTGTTGCGGTGGAAGAAGCGGCTTGCCGATAGAGAAAAAGGGGAAAGCGAGGGTCAGGGCACGCGGACGGTGAGCTCGTCGGAGAAGAGGCTTTCGTTGGGCGTGGCCGCCGTGTCTACGGCGGTGACGACGTAGTAGTATGTGGTACCCCGGGCCACCGTCCGGTCCGCGTAGGTCGTCCCCCGGAGAGGCTGGGAGGTGAGCCGCCGATAGGCCGTCTGCGGCACTTCGCTGCGGTACACCAGATAGCCTGCCAGATCGGGCTCGGTGTTGGCGTCCCAGATCAGGGAGACCTCGGCGCGCGTGGCGGCCGCCCGGAGGTTCTGCGGTGCGGCGGGCGGGGTGATGTCCCGCGGGGTGGCGGCGGCCATGTTGGAACTCGCGCTCTCCTGCCACGGCGGGGCCTCATTCACCACCGCGCGCACGACGTAGAAATAGGTCCGGTCGTTCGCCAGGCCGCCGTCGGCGTAGCGCGGCTCGGCGACCGGCTCGGCGTTGAGGGGCCGGTCCGGGAAGGCCCCGGCCTGCTCGCTGCGGTAGATGTTGTATCCCCGCACCGCGCCCAGGGGGCTGCCGTCGGCCCGCGTCGTGGGGGGGCTCCACGCGAGGTCCGCGCGGCCTTCCCCCGCGGTGGCCGCCAGATCGCCCGGCGGGGCCGGCGGCACCGACAGGTCCACCTGGGCCAGGTTGGAGGGTTGGCTCTCATACCCGCGGCGGTCGCGGCCGACCACCCGGTACTCATATCGCCGGTCGTAGGCCAGGCCCCGGCCGTTGCCATCGTCCCGATAGGCGTAGAGGGGACCCTCCACCCGGGCGTTCTCCGGCCGCTCCCCCCGCACGGTGGCCATAAGGGTGTAGCCCTCCAGGTCCCGCGGGCCTTCACTCCCGAGGCCCGTCGGGGCGGCCGGCCCGGTGGCCGCGGCGGGCGCGCCGGCCGGCAGCGCCGCGCTGCGCCGGTAGAGGCGGAAATCCAGGCTCCCCTGCAGCGGCGAGCCATCCTCGTTCCGCCCCGGGCGGGACCAGGTGAGGAGGATGGTGTTGGCTTCGGGGGTTGCGCCCAGGTTCGCCACAGGCCCCGGCGGCGATGTACGCGGCACCACCGGCGCACCGCGGCGCCCGCAGGCCAAGGCCGTGACCCCACAAACCAGGGTCACGGCGATGACCGATTTCCAATTGCCAATTGCCAATCTCCATCGGCGCACCGCGCCTCTATCCAATGGAGGAAATGGCGCGCCGCGCGCGCCCAGCAATATTGGAAACCGGCCATGGGACATTGGAAATTCCCCGCTCGTCGGTCAATCCACCTTCAGGCGGCTTGCGGCCTCCCGCAGGGCACGCCGCACGGCCGCCGGCGCCGTGCCGCCCGGTGAGGCCCGGCGCGCCACGCAGGCCTCGAGCGTGAGGTACTCGTACACGTCCTTGGCGAACCGCGGGGAATAGCGGCGGAGGTCCTTCAGGGACAGCGCCTCGATGGCGCAGCCGCGCTCCAGGCAGTGGCGCACCAGGCGCCCCACCACCGCGTGGGCTGCGCGGAAGGGGAGGCCCTTGGCGGCCAGGTAGTCCGCCACGTCGGTGGCGTTCAGGTGGCGCCCGGCGGCCGCGGCGCGCATCCGCTCGGGGCGGAAGCGGAGCCCGCGCAGGAGTTCCGCCATCACGGTCACGGTCCCCTGCGCCGTATCCACCGCGTCGAACAGGCCTTCCTTGTCCTCCTGGAGGTCCCGGTTGTAGCTCAAGGGAAGCCCCTTGAGTACGGTGAGGATCCCCACCAGCGCGCCGTACACGCGCCCGGCCTTGCCGCGGGCCAACTCGGCCACGTCCGGGTTCTTCTTCTGCGGCATCATGCTGGACCCGGTGGCCAGCGCGTCCGGCAGCGTCACGAAGCCGAACTCGGCCGAGGACCACAAGACGATCTCCTCCCCCAGGCGGGAGAGGTGCATCATGAGGAGGGCCGCACAGGCCAGGAACTCGGCCACGAAGTCCCGGTCCGCCACGGCGTCCAGGCTGTTGGCCGCCACGCGGGGGAACCCGAGGGCCTCGGCCACGGTGTGCGGGTCGATGGCGAAGGTCGTGCCGGCCAGGGCCCCCGCGCCCAGCGGCAGCACGTTCACGCGCTCCAGGCACGCTGCGAGGCGGTCCCGGTCGCGCTGGAACATCTCGAAGTAGGCCAGGAGGTGATGGGCCAGGAGGACCGGCTGGGCCGGCTGGAGGTGGGTGTAGCCTGGCAGGATCACGTCCAGGTGGGCCCCGGCCCGCGCCACGAGCACCCCCTGCAGCTCCCGCACCTGCCGCCGCAGAATCTGGATCTGGTCCCGGAGGTAGAGGCGCAGGTCCAGGGCCACCTGAT
>DASPOZ010000369.1:0-4003 GCA_035625755.1 Candidatus Sulfotelmatobacter sp. | reverse complement strand
GTGCTGGCGCTGGTGGAGGCGGTGCGGGCCCGCGTCCGCGAACACGCGGGGGTGGCCCTGGAACTCGAGGTACAGATCGTCGGCGAGCCCTGACACAGGCATGAGCAATGAGCGACGAGCAATGAGGAAGAGCGAGAATCGGGAGGCGTCCGCCTTCGTGCTCGTTGCTCATTCCTCATTGCTCATTGCTGCCGAGCGGAGCGAGGGGTGATCCGGGATTATCATCGGGACCCTCCGGGGCACCGGCGCGGCGCGGCCGCGCCGCGTGCCGGCACGGCGGCCATGCCGCGGCGGCGCTGGCGGCGGTGGGCGGCCCGGGCGCTGGCGGCGACCGCCCTGGCGGGCGGATTGGCCTGGGCCGGCGCGCGGGCGGCGCGGGCCATGCCGCCGTGGCCCTACTTTCGGGTGGCCGAGGTGATGGTGGAGGGGAACCTGCACCTGGGGCGGGAGGAGGTGCTGGCGGCCATCGATCTGCCGCCGCGGGCGAATCTGCTCACCCTGGACCTGGCGCGGCTGGCCGCGCGCCTCGGGGCGCACCCCTGGGTGAGGGAGGCCACGGTCCAGCGGCGTCTTCCGGACCGCCTGGTGGTGCGCCTGGTGGAGCGGGCCCCGGCGGCGATCCTCCAGGCGGGGCCCGCGTATCTGGTGGGCGGGGACGGCGTGATCCTGAGCGAGGTCGAGGAGGACGAGGCGTCCTCTGGGCTCCCCATCCTTCGCGCCCCGGGGGGGCGGCGCTACACCGTGGGGGAGCGGGTGGCTCCCCAGGAGCTGAACGAGGCGTTGTGGGCGTGGCGGCAGGTGCAACTGGCGCCCGCCCTGGGGGGGCGCCGGCCGGCAGAGGTGGCCCTGTGGCCTGACGGATCGTACCGGGTGCGGATGGAGCCGGGGGCCCTCGGGGTACGGCTGCGGGCGGAGGGGCTGGAGCCGCAGCTCAGGCGCCTGGCCGCGGTGCTGGCCCTCCGGGGAGGGACCCTGGAGGGCGTGGAGGAGGTGGACCTGCGGTTTCCGGAGAAGGTCATCCTGCGGCAGCGTCCGGCGGGCCCGCGGACGACCGCGGGACGGGACGGGGCCCCGGTGGCCGGCCACACGGACGGCGGAGACCACACGGGAAGCGCTGATTTGCGGCTGGACGCGGGCCGTCCCAAGGCAGGTGAAGGGAGGTGAGGGGAGTGGCCAAGGATTCGAGCATCGTCGTCGGCCTGGACATCGGGACCACGAAGATCTGTGCCATCATCGCCGAGGTGAACGGCAACCGGGCGGTGGACATCATCGGCATCGGCACCAGCCCCTCCAAGGGCCTTCGCAAGGGGGTGGTGGTGAACATCGACGTCACGGTGGAGTCCATCCGCCGGGCCATCGCCGAGGCCGAGCTGATGGCGGGGGTGAAGGCCGGGGCGGCCTTCGTGGGCATCGCCGGCGGCCACATCAAGGGAATCAACAGCCGCGGCGTCATCGCCATCTCGGGGAAGGACCACGAGGTGACTCCCCAGGACGTGGAACGGGTGGTGGACGCGGCCAAGGCCGTGGCCCTGCCGGTGGACCGGGAGGTGATCCACATCCTGCCCCAGGAGTTCCTCATCGACGGGCAGGGGGGCATCAAGGAGCCGGTGGGGATGAGCGGGGTGCGGCTGGAGGCCGAGGTGCACATCGTCACCGGCGCGGTCACCTCCGCCCAGAACATCATCAAGTGCGCCCACCGGGCCGGCCTCGAGGTGCAGGACATCGTCCTGCAGCAGTTGGCCTCCAGCGAGGCCACCCTGGCCCAGGACGAGAAGGACCTCGGGGTGGTCCTGGTGGATATCGGCGGCGGCACATCGGACATCGCCGTGTTCGTGGAGGGGAGCATCTACCACACGGCCGTCCTCTCCCTGGGGGGCGACCACGTGACCAACGACATCGCCATCGGGCTCCGCACGCCCGCCCACGAGGCCGAGGCCATCAAGAAGAAGTACGGCTGCGCCCTGGCCTCGCTGGTGAAGCAGGACGAGACCATCGAGGTGCCCAGCGTGGGCGGCCGGCGGCCCCGTATCCTCTCACGGCAGACCCTGTGCGAGATCATCCAGCCCCGCATCGAGGAGATCTTCGGCCTGGTGGAGCGGGAGATCCACCGGGCCGGCTACGGGAGCCAGGTGGCCGGCGGCGTGGTGGTGACGGGCGGTTCCTCCATCATGGAGGGGGTGCCCGAACTGGCCGAGCAGATCTTCGATCTCCCGGTACGGCGTGGCCTCCCCGCCGGCGTGGGCGGGCTGACGGACGTGGTGGCCAGCCCCATCTACGCCACCGGGGTGGGCTTGGTCCTCTACGGCGGGGAGCACCGGCACCAGCGGCGCTTCAACAAGGTGACCGACCGCAACATCTTCGATCGGGTGGTGGCGCGGATGCGGGAGTGGTTTGACGAACTGTTCTGACAACAGGGGCCTGGGATCGGGGGCCGGGGGGGCCGGGGAGGATCCGGCCCCCGACCCCTGGCCCCCGCCCCCCCATGATGGGAGGTGAGGGATGGCGTTTGCCCTGGAGATGGACCCCGAACGTGTCGCGAAAATCCGCGTATTGGGCGTGGGCGGCGGCGGCTCCAACGCCGTCAACCGCATGTACACCGCCGAGATGACCGGCGTGGAATTCATCGTCATGAATACGGACGCCCAGGTCCTCAAGCGATCCCCCGTGCCCACCAGGCTCCAGCTCGGCGAGAAGTTGACGCGGGGCCTGGGGGCCGGCGCGAAGCCCGAGGTGGGCCGCAAGGCCGCCCTGGACGACAGCGACCGGGTCCTGGACCTCCTCCAGGGGTCCGATATGGTGTTCATCACCGCCGGGCTGGGCGGGGGCACCGGCACGGGGGCCGCGCCGGTCATCGCCAACCTGGCGAAGAGCCAGGACATCCTCACGGTGGGGGTGGTCACCAAGCCCTTCCTGTTCGAGGGCCAGGTGCGCATGGGCGTGGCCGAGCGTGGCCTGGAGGAGCTGCGGGAGCAGGTGGACAGCCTGATCACCATTCCGAACCAGCGGCTCCTGAACGTGGCCGACAAGAAGACTTCGTTCCTGCAGGCCTTCCGCATGGCCGACGACGTGCTGATGCAGGCGGTGCGCGGCATCTCGGACCTCATCACCAAGCCGGGCGAGGTGAACGTGGACTTCGCCGACGTGCGCACCATCATGGGCGAGCGGGGCATCGCCATGATGGGCACCGGGGCGGGCACCGGCGACAACGGGGCGGTGGAGGCGGCCCAGAAGGCCATCAACAGCGAGCTGCTGGAGAATCACTCCATCGAAGGGGCCAAGGGGATCATCATCAACTTCACGGCCAGCCCGGACCTCACCATCTACCAGATGACGGAGGCCTCGGAGCTGATTAAGAAGATGGCCCACCCATCCGCCAACATCATCTTCGGCCTCACCGTGGACGAGGCCCTGGCCGAGGAGGTGCGCGTCACCGTCATCGCCACAGGGTTCGACCGGACGGGAAAGCCCGAGGCCGCGCCGGCGGAGCCGCCCAAGGTCATCGACATCAAGGCCAACGCCGCCAAGACGGCCGAGCGGGGGCAGTACCTGCGCAAGCGGGCCGCGGCGGGCGGGCGGACCGAGCAGCTCCCGCTCCAGGACTTGAACGAAGGCGAGCTGGACATCCCGACCTTCATGCGCCGTCAAGCGGATTGACGGCGTGGCATGCGCCGTCAAGCGGATTGACGGCGTGGCATGCGGCGCCAAGCTGAAGGACGTCGCTGGCGCCGTGGCGTTCGGCGTCAGCTACCCGGAATGCGAGGTTCCAGCATCAAGCGTGCCCAGCGTCACGCGCCCGGCCTGAGCGAAGCGAGGTTGCCGAACGTGGGATGGAGCGGAGAAAACAACGGTGGCCCGGACGTGGTGCAGGTGGGGGCGCTGGCCGCCCTGGCGGGGGTTTCCCATGCCTTCAGCACGCGCCGGGGAGGCGTGAGCCACGGGCCGTACGACTCGCTGAACCTGGGTCTCGGCGTGGGGGACGAGCCGGCGGCCGTGCACGAGAACC
>DASPOZ010000368.1:0-7172 GCA_035625755.1 Candidatus Sulfotelmatobacter sp. | reverse complement strand
GGAGGCATCGCGAACGCGCTGGCGAACGCAGTAGCATCCTTTTGCCCCGAACGGTCAAAGCAAAGGCGGGTTGTCTCGAGGACGATGACGTTTTCAAGCAGAGTTCCGTAATTCAGCCGAGGCATCCGTGCTCACCTCTTGCCAGACGACTGCTAGGGCAACAGGTAGCCCACGGGTTAAGGCCAAACCGTCGGCCCTGCGTGGCCGTTCCGGGGACCGGAGACTGTCTTTCAGGGCTTTTTGCAGATGACGTTCAGGAGTGCCTGCCGGCGCTCCTCGCGGACGGCCTTCAGGGCGCGCCGCAGGGCGTCCGGCAGCGCGGCGGGGTCCTCTACCCGCTCGGCGTGGGCGCCGCACGACTGGGCCACCAGCTCGAAGGCGGGCGAGGGGGCCAGGTCGCTCATGGGCATGTTCTTCGTGCGCACGGCCCAGCCGTCGGGGTGGACATCGGAGGTGGCCCGCTTCACCGCGTTCCAGGCCTGGTTGTTGAAGACGACGGAGAGGAATGGGATCTCGAAGGCGCGGGAGGTGAAGTGGGCCGCCGTGGGTGCGCCGAAGATGTAGGCGCCGTCCCCCAGCGCGGCGATCACGGTCTTCTCCGGCGCCGCCAGCTTGGCCCCCATGGCCGCCCCCAGGCCCCAGCCCAGGGCCGCGGCGGGCGGCGGGCCGAAGAACGAGCCGGGGCGCCGGAAGCAGGCCTGCGTCGGGTCCAGGTCGTACTCGTTCACCACGATGGTCTCGTCGTCCACCACCTCGGCCAGGCAGCGGGAGACCCACGCCATGTCCATGGGCCGGCTGCCCTGCGCCGCCCGCCCGCGCGCCGCCCACGCCTCCCGCAGCTTCTTGTGCTCGGCCGCCCACCGATCGCGCCGCGCGCGCACCGCCCCCGCGTCGGGCCCCTCCTCCCGCACCGCCTGGGCCAGCGCGGCCAGGGCCAGGCTGGGACTGCCCACCAGCGCCACGTCGGCCGGGAAGCCGCGGATGGGGATCCGCGCGTAGAGGGGATCGGCGCCCAACTGGATGACCTTCGCCTCCGGGGACGGCCGCTTGATCTGGGGGAACCATGGCGAGTCCGACTCCACCACCAGGATGGCGTCGGCCGCCTCCAGGTAGGGGCCGTTCTCGTAGCCCAGGTGCAGCGGGTGGTCCTGCGGAAAATTCAGGTAGGTGTGGAAGTTCTCCACCACGGGCGCGCCCAGGGCCTCGGCCAGGGCCACCAACTGCGGCACCGAGGCGGGGTCGCGCCCCGAGGCCTTGGCGATCACCAGGGGGTTCCGCGCGGCGGCCAGGATGCGGGCCGCTTCGCGCACCGCCGCCGGGTCCGGGGCCGAGCGGGCGGCCTCGGGCGCGCGCGCCGGCTCGCTGTACTCGAACTCCCGCTGGCGCTCGGCCAGGACCTCGCGCGGCAGCGAGAGGTACACCGGCCCCTGCGGTTCCGCCGTGGACAGGGTGAGGGCGCGGTCCACCACGGTCTCGAGCTGGGCGAAGTTCCGCAGCTCGTAGTCCCACTTGACGAATTCGCGCACGATGCCGCCCTGATCGAAGGATTCCTGGGCCCAGTGGATCTGCCGGTTGCGGGCGCCCAGGATGTCCGCCTCCAGGATGGGGGTGCGCCCCGCCGTGAACAGCAGCGGCGTGTTGGTGCGGGACGCGTTCATCACGGCCCCCAGGCCGTTGGCCGTCCCCACGATCACGTGGACCATCACCACCTGGGGCCGCCCCGTGACCATGGCGTAGCCGTGGGCCATGCTCACCGCCACGAACTCGTGCGGCACGGTGATCGGCTTCGGGAAGCCCTTGCCCTCCGCCGCCAGCTTCGCGTAGGCCTCCACGATGGGCGCGAAGTCCGTGCCGCCGTTGCCGAAGAAGTACTCCACGCCGCGCGCCCGCAGGAGCGCGAGATAGGCCTCCGCCGTGCTGTCCACCGCGATCCGCTTACTCGCCATGGTATCTCCTCTCGGCCCGCCAGCCCCTACCCGTCGGATGAGAATGCGGGCGGCCGGCGGTAGCCGGCCGAACCCCGCTCCCCGGTTCTCGCAGTTCTCTGAAAAAGCTGCTTCCGCCCAGGCTGCTCAAAAGGGTCCAGATGCAAGGCGGCGCGCGATGCGCCGAGTGAGGCGTACTCCGCGTACGCCGCAGCGAGTGCGCGAGCGCGCCAACGCCGCAGATGGGCCCTTTTCAGCAGCCTGTTAAGGGTACTTGATCCAGGGGAGCTTCTGGTCCGCATAGTACTCTTCATAGCAGGGCCAGCAGACCCAGTGCTTGGTCCCGGCCAGCGTCACCGGCCGCCTCCCCTCGTGCAGGAACATGGTCTTGCCGCAGTGGCAGCATTTCGTATCGGTGCACTCGTGTTCGCGCATCTCGGCCATGGTCAATTCCTTGGCATGTTGCTGAAAGACCTGCTGTTGCGCAGGCTGCTCAAAAGGGTCCAGATGCAAGGCGGCGCGCGATGCCGGGGTACCCACCGAAGGTGGGTCGGAGGCGTACTCCGGGTACGCCGCAGCGAGTGCGCGAGCGCGCCAACGCGCAGATGGGCCCTCTTCAGCAGCCTGCTAGGGGGCGGGCGTGGCCGGCCCGCCCAGGGACCCCACCAATACGCTCAGGGTCGTGCCGCCCCGGTCGAGGCCGATGCCCAGGAGGCAGAGCCGGCCCGCCTTCTCGTAGACCAGGATGGTGGATTCGCCCTGGAAGCGGCTCACGAGCCGCCAGCCCAGGTCCGGCATCTGCTTCACGAAGTGATCCGCCAGCGCGTCCGGGGCGAGCGCCCCGCCGCGGTACACGTTCACCACGGACCCCAGCGCCGGCGTCTCCAGCCGCAACGAATGCTTGAGGTCCCGCGCCATGGAGGCCGGCACGGGGACGTCCGGATAATCGTTGAACTGCGCCCCGACGCCCCCGCCCACTTCGGGGCTCCGGCACGCCGCCAGGCCCACGGCCAGGGCCAAGGCCCCGAGGATCCGCCCGCCCCTCATCACGACAAGCCCGTCACGCGCACCCCTCCGTTGCATCGTGCCCGCGCCGCCCCGCGGCCGGGCACCCCGGCCGCCCGTGGCCCGCTTACTCTACACGATCCGCCCGGGCTTTTGAAGGCCGAATGCCCTCTCGCCTTCCCGCGGCACCCGCTCGGCCACTTCGCCCGGGCATGAACGGCGTGGGCACATCGGGAGTGACCGAAAAGGAACGCAGGGGTGGTCTTGCGGCCCATTATGGGGTATTATAGACCCCCTATGCGGGCCATCCCTGTTCTTCGGGACCGGATCATCGACGAGGATGGAGACCTGATCGAGTTGGTACTCTGGCGTGTTCCCCGAACAGCAAGACACCCGGATGGCATCCGGTATCGGCTCGCTTTTCTTTTCTTGGGCGGCCGGCGGCCGGCGGTTCTGTACGATAATCACCACCCCAAGGGCCATCACCGGCACCGTGCCGGATCCCAGGAGGCGTATGGTTTCTCGACCGTCGACCAATTGCTCGTAGACTTCCTGGCCGACGTCCAGCGGGCTAAAGCAGCTCGAAAGGAGTGTGGATGGTGAAGCAGCACATCAGGATTCGGAGTCTGGACGATGCCCTGGGGAGCTTCCGGAAGACGTGGGAAGCCCTGGAAGGCGGGAAGACGGTGCGGCGGCAGGGTGGGACGTACTTCACAAGCCTGGAAGCAGCCCGGAAGATCCTCACGCCCAAGCGCTTGGAATTGCTGCGCGCCATTCGGCAGAAATCCCCCAGGTCCATCTACCGTCTGGCCCGGCTCGTCGGGCGAGATGTCAAGAATGTCCAGGGGGACGTGCGGGCCTTATCGGAGCTCGGTTTGATCTCGCTCAAGAGGATTCGGGGAACGGCCGGTCGGCCGGTCACCATTCCCCGGGTGAAATATAGCGAGATCGAATTCCGCATCGCCGTCTGAAGCCTCCCCACCGTGGGGCAACCCGTCCTACCCCTCGCGCAGGCGCCGGGGCACCCGTAATGCCTGAGCATGTCCCAACAATTTGGGCTCGACACCAACCCGGCAAGCGGATAGTCTCGCGTCACCAACAACGGCAAGCGGTGCGCCGGGGCGCCGCTTGGCCTGGCTCGGTCGGTCCGGCTCCGGAGAGACGATGAGGGCAGGGAAACCGATTCGCGTGCTCGTCGCCAAGGTCGGGCTGGACGGGCACGACCGGGGCGCTAAAGTGGTGGCGCGGGCGTTGCGGGACGCCGGGATCGAGGTGATCTACAGCGGCCTGCACCTCACGCCCGAGCAGGTGGTGGCCGCCGCCGTGCAGGAGGACGTGGATGTGATCGGCGTGAGCCTCCTCTCCGGCGCCCACATGACGCTGGTGCCGCGCCTCCTCGAGCTGATGGGCAAGGCCCGCGCCGAGGACATCCTGCTGGTGGCCGGCGGCGTCTTCCCGGAGGAGGACGTCGAGGCGATGCGCCGCATGGGCGTGGCCGAGGTCTTCGAGCAGGACACGCCGGTGGACACGATCCCCGGGCGCATCCGCGAGCTGGTGGCGGAGCGGCCGGCGCGATGAACCCGCCGCCGGCCCAAGGCTAGCAGGCTGCTGAAAAAGGCCCAATAGCGCTCCCCGCTGCCTCGGCGGCAGCGGGCGGGGCGTTGGCGCGCTCGCGCACTCCCTGCGGCGTACGCGGCGTACGCCTCAGTCGGCGCTTCGCCCGCCGCCTTGCATCTGGACCTTTTTGAGCAGCCTGCGGGACACAGGTTCCTGGCCAGCCTGCCGGGGCAGGCTAGTGAAAAGTCCGGATGGCGGTTCCCGCTGCCGTGCGGCAGCGGGCCGGGTCTGGGCGCGCTCGCTACGGCGCATCGTCCGGCCCAATCCGCCTTCCGCAATGGCGGACGCCGCCTTGCACCTGGACCTTTTTGAGTAGCCTGGGCAAAGGAAAGTTTTTCTGCATCCTGTTAGGGCGGGAGACGACCTCGACCTTCGAGCAAATCTCCCCATCCCCCTTGTGCCAGAAATCCCCCCGTCCCCCCCTTTGCCAAAGGGGGGCGGAGGGGGGATTTTGGGCAAAGGGGGGGGACGGGGGGATTTCCAAGAGGGGCGAGGTGAGAATTTCGCCTGCGCGACAGCTATACTGAACGGCGTTGGGGCCAGGGACCTCCAGAATCTCCATGAGCGGTTTCGATCTGCGCGCCATCCAGCGCTCCCGGGGCGTGGACCTCACCGTCTGGCCCCCGCGGTACGATCCCGCCTACCGGCCGGACCCCGGCGCCGAGCACTGGCTGCCCGAAGTGGAGTGCGCCGATCCGGCCGCCCGGGACGAGATCATCCTCTTCAAGCTGCGGCGGCAGGTCCGCTACGCGTGGGAACGGAGCGCCTTCTACCGCCGCCGCTGGGAGGCGGCCGGCGTCTCGCCCGATACGCTGAAGAGCCTCGAGGACCTGGCGCGCTTCCCGGCGGTCCAGAAGGCCGACCTGCGCGCGGCCCAGGCGGCCCACCCGCCCTTCGGCGACTACCTCTGCATCGCCCCCGCCGAGGTGGCCCGCATCCACGGCACCAGCGGCACCACGGGGCGCCCCACGGTGTTCGGGATCGGGCCGGAGGACTGGGCGCGCATCGGCGAGGCCCACGCCCGCATCCTGTGGGGCGCCGGGCTCCGGCCGGAGGATCGCATCCTGATCTGCTCCTTCTTCAGCCTCTACCTCGGCTCGTGGGGCGCCCTGGCGGGGGGCGAACGGCTGGGCGCCGCCATGTTCCCCTTCGGGGCCGGCGCGGCGGGCCAGACGCTGATGGCCGTGCAGTGGGCGAACGATCTGAAGCCCACGGCCCTCTACGCCACCCCCTCCTACGCGCTCCACCTGGCGGAGACGGCGCGGCGGGAGGGCATCGATCCCCGCGCCCTCGGCTTCCGCACCCTCTTCTTCTCGGGGGAACCCGGGGCCGGGATCCCGGCCACCAAGCGCCTGATCGAGGAGACCTTCGGCGGCGCCTGCGTGGACATGGGCAGCATGGCCGAGATGACGCCCTGGATGACCAACGCCGAATGCCGCCACCGCACGGGCATGCACCTGTGGCAGGACCTGGTGTACACCCAGGTGTGCGACCCCGAGACGTTCCGGCCGGTCCCCTACGGCGCCGAGGGCACCCCCGTGTACACGCACCTGGAGCGCACGTCGCAGCCCATGATCCGCCTGGTCTCCGGCGACCGGGCGCGCTGGGTAGACGGGCCCTGCCCCTGCGACCGCACCTACCCGCGGCTTCCGGGCGGCCTCACCGGCCGCTTCGACGACATGTTCATCGTGCGCGGCGAGAACATCTACCCCAGCGCCATCGAGGACACGCTGCGGGCCATCCAGGGCTTCGGCGGCGAGTTCCGCGTGATCGTCTCGCGCCGCGAGGCCATGGACGAGCTGCTGATCCGCGCCGAGGTCGCACCCACGCACGCGGACCCGCCGCGCCGCGAGGCCCTGGGCGCCGAGATGCGCGAGCGGCTGCGGGCCCGGCTGGGCGTGCACCCCATCGTGGAGCTGGTGCCCGAGGGCACGCTCCCCCGCACCGAGTTCAAGGCCCGCCGCGTCATCGACGACCGCGACGTGTACCGCCAGGCCGTGGGCAAGGACCGGGGATGACCGTGGCGCCCGGGATCGACGCGGGCCGCAGGGCCGTGGCCCAGCTCGTGCGCGAGGGCGCGGACATCCTGTTCTCGCTGAACGGCGGCCACATCGCCCCGATCTACGACGCCTGCCTGGACGTGGGGCTGCGGATCCTGGACGTGCGCCACGAGGACGCCGCGGTGCACATGGCCCACGCCTACGGCCGCCTCGCGGGCCGCCCCGGCGTCGCCTGCGTCACCGCCGGCCCGGGGGTCACCAACGCGGTCACCGCCATGGCCACCGCCTTCGCCGCGGCCAGCCCGCTCCTCCTGATCGGCGGCAAGACCCCGCTGAGGCAGTTCGACCTGGGCGCGCTCCAGGACGTGGACCAGGTGGCCATCCTCCGGCCCGTCACCAAGGGCGCCTTCACGGTGCTGGAGGGCGCGCGGGTGGCGGAATACGTGAACGCCGCCATCCGGCTGGCCTACGCCCCGCCCCACGGCCCCGCCTACGTGGAGATCCCCACGGACGTCCTGCGCGAGAGGGCGCCCGTGGAGGATGCCGAGGGGGGCACCCTGCCCCCGGCGCGCCTGGCGGGCCGGCCCGCCCCCGATCCCGCCCTCCTGGCCCGCGCCATGGAGCG
>DASPOZ010000367.1:0-7726 GCA_035625755.1 Candidatus Sulfotelmatobacter sp. | reverse complement strand
GGCTGGCCTACGCCCCGCCCCACGGCCCCGCCTACGTGGAGATCCCGACGGACGTCCTGCGCGAGAGGGCGCCCGTGGAGGATGCCGACGGGGGCACCCTGCCCCCCGCCCGCCCGGCCGGCCGGCCCGCCCCCGATCTTGCCCTCCTGGCCCGCGCCCTGGAGCGGATAGAGCGGGCGGAGCGCCCGGTGATCGTGGCCGGCGGCGGCGTGCTCTGGTCCGGCGCCCAGGCCACCCTGCGCGCCCTGGCGGAGCGCCTGCAGGCGCCCGTGCTCACCACGTCCCTGGCCCGGGGCCTCCTCCCCGGCGCCCATCCCCTGAACCTGTACGCGGCGCGATCGTTCCTCCTCTCGCGCGCCGATCTGATCCTGGTGGTCGGGACGCGCTTCAACTACGTGCTAGGCTATGGCCGGCCGCCGCGCCTCCCCAAGGGGGCCGCCGTGATCCAGATCGACGCGGCGGCGAGCGAGCTGAACCGCAACCGCGTGGTGGATGTGGCCATCCAGGCCGACGCCGGGGCCGCCCTGGCCGCCCTCGCCGCCGCCCTGCCGGCCGGGGCCCCCGGCCGCCCCTGGCTCGCCGAGGCCGCCGCCCGGCACGCAAAGGCCACGGCCGCGCAGGAGGCCCAGGCCGCCGCGGAGGCCCGCCCCATCCACCCCCTCCGCCTGTGCCGGGATGTGGTCCGCGCGGCGCCCCCGGAGGCCACCTTCATCGCCGATGGAGGCGATATCCTCTCCTTCGCGCGGCTCGCCATTCACCCGGACGCCCCGGGCCGGTTCCTGGACCCCGGCCCCTACGGCTGTCTGGGCGTCGGCCTCCCCTTCGCCAACGCCGCCGCGCTGGCGCGGGCCGGCGCCCCGGCCGTGTGCATCTCGGGCGACGGCGCCCTCGGAATCCACCTGATGGAGTTCGACACGGCCGTGCGCCATCGCCTCCCCATCCTGGTGGTGGTCTCCAACAACGCCGGGTGGGGCATCGAACGCAACAGCCAGGTGGCCGACTTCGGAGCGGACCGCGTCATCGGGACGCTCCTGCGGGACAGCCGGTTCGACCTGGTGGCGCGCGCCCTGGGCGGCCACGGGGAGCGGGTCACGGATCCCGCGCAGATCGCGCCCGCCGTGCGCCGGGCCCTGGAGGCCGGCCTGCCGGCGCTGGTGGACGTGGCGACAGACATCGGCGCGGCCAGCCCGGACCTGGCGCGCGGGCTGGCCCGCGTGCCCGATCGCCAGCCCCTGGATTTTTACGGCGCGCCGATCTCTCGCGGGAGGGGTGAGGGGTGAAGCGTGAGGGGAAGCCGCCCCTCCCGCCTTACGCCTCACGCTTCACGCCTCACGCCTGACGGAGGAGGACGTATGTTCGATCCCGAGGCCATCGCCCGGATCGCGGCGCTGCGGCGGGACTGGGAGGCCCGCGAGCTGAAGGCCTTCCTGGAGCGCCAGCCGGAATCCCGCGCGGAGTACCGCACCGGCTCGGGGCTGCCGGTGCAGCGGGTCTACACCCCGGAGGACGTCGGGGACACGCCCTTCGAGGAGATCGGCCTGCCCGGCCGGTACCCCTTCACGCGGGGCCCCTATCCCACCATGTACCGGGGGCGCCGCTGGACCATGCGCCAGATCGCCGGCTTCGGCACCGGCGAGGACACGAACCGCCGCTTCCGCTACCTGATCGAACAGGGGCAGACGGGCCTCTCGGTGGATTTCGACATGCCCACCCTCATGGGCTACGACTCGGACGATCCGCGCTCGCTGGGCGAGGTGGGCCGCGAGGGCGTGGCCGTGGACACCCTGGACGACGTGGAGGCCCTCTTCGAGGGGATAGACCTGGAGCGCACCTCGGTGTCCATGACCATCAACCCCACGGCCTGGATCCTCCTGGCCATGTACGTGGCCCTGGCCGAGGGGCGCGGCAACGACCCGAACGCGCTCTCCGGCACGGTGCAGGCGGACATCCTGAAGGAGTACGTGGCGCAGAAGGAATGGATCTTCCCCATCCGCCCCTCCATGCGCATCATGCGGGACATGATCGTCTTCTGCGCCCGGCACATGGCCCGCTACAACCCCATCAACATCAGCGGCTACCACATCTCGGAGGCGGGGGCCACGGCCGTGCAGGAGGTGGCCTTCACCATGGCCAACGGCATCGCCTACGTGGAGGAGGTGACGCGGGCCGGCGTGCCCGTGGATGCCTTCGCCCCGCGCCTGGCCTTCTACTTCGTGGCCCAGGCCGACTTCTTCGAGGAGGTCGCCAAGTTCCGCGCGGCCCGGCGCATCTGGGCGAAGCTCATGAAGGAGCGGTTCGGCGCCCGGCAGCCCGAATCCATGCGCCTGCGCTTCCACTGCCAGACCGCCGCGGCCACCCTCACCAGGGCCCAGCCCCTCAACAACATCGTGCGCACCGCCCTGCAGGCCCTCTCCGCCGTCCTGGGCGGCGCCCAGTCGCTGCACACCAACGGCCTGGACGAGGCCTACGCCATCCCCTCGGAACAGGCCATGAAGGTGGCCCTGCGCACGCAGCAGATCATCGCCGAAGAGACGCGGGTGCCCAGCGTGATCGATCCGCTGGGCGGCTCGTACTACGTGGAATCCCTCACCAACCGCATCGAGGGCGAGGTGACCGCCATCCTGCAGAAGGTGGACGCCCTGGGGGGCACCATCAAGGCCATCGAGGGGGGCTACTTCCAGCGCGCCATGGCCGATTCCGCCTACGAGTTCGCCCGGCGCAAGGCCTCGGGGGAGGAACCGGTGGTCGGCGTGAACGCCTTCGTGGAGCCGCCGGCCCCGGCGGAATTCCCCATCCACCGGGTGGACCCCGAGGTGGAGGCGCGCCAGGTGGCGCGCCTGGCGGAGACCCGCCGCCGGCGCGACGGCGCCCGCGTGGCCGCCCTCCTGGATCGCCTCGAGCGCGAGGCGCGCGACCCCGCGGCCAACCTCATGCCGGTGACCGTGGAGCTGGTGAAGGCCCGGGCCACCATGGGCGAAATCGTGGCCCGCCTGCGGGACGTCTTCGGCGCCTACACCGAAACCCCAGTCTTCTGAGCAGGCTGCCAGGCTGCTGAAAAAGGCCCATCTGCTGCGTTGGCGCGCTCGCGCACTCCCTGCGGCGTACCCGGCGTACGCCTCAGTCGGCGCGTCGCACGCCGCCTTGCACCTGGACCTTTTTGATCAGCCTGCGGAGTGCGGGTGTTCGCGCAGCCTGCCGTGGCAGGCCGCTGAAACCCGCCAAAGGTGTGCCTATTTCGGCAGCGTGTTAGGCCGGCGGCGCGGCACGCCTTTGCCGTCTATTGCTTCGGAAAGATCACCGCCAGAGCGGGGTCCGCCGTGAACATGCATCGTGCGCTGTGCCCACACGCCGGAACGACGAGCACGTTGTGCCGCGCGCCGTGCATCTCATTCACGTACCGTCCATACGCCAACCCCCGGGCCAGACGCGTGGGGCCCTGCGCCCCTGCGGAGCACGAGCTGTCGAAGCCATACAGGGGCAGGATATCCAGCTCACCAAGAAGGTAGGTCGTGGGTCGGGAGGCCAGCTGCTTCTTCAACTCGTCATCGGTGAGCCTCGCGATGTAGCCCGTGCGGTTCTTCAGGCCATAGGGCCAGACATCGTACGCCGTGCAGTTCCGGGCATCCGAGAAGGGAACGAACGGGGCCGGCGGTTTCGCGGGGGGCGGCGGGATGTAGCCTGGTGAGGCGGCCGCGATGTCCGACGGGACCGCGCTGGGCGTGGGCCGCAGGCCGTCGAGATAGGCGTAGCTCGACGGGTTTGCGACGACATAGGTGATCGCAACGCCCAGACGCTCGTGAACCTGATTGGTCAGCTCGTAGCGTTGCACGAACTGCCCCCCACCGGAATGACCGGCAACGACGATCGTCCTGAGGTTGGGGAATACCTCTTTCCGGGCGAGCCTGCGGAGGATCTCGTCGAGCACGTCAAAGGCCGCGATCTTGTCGTTGTCCAGGGCAGGGCCGCCCACGCGCCAGCCCTCGGGCGCCTGGAGGCAGTTCCAGTTCAATTCGTCAGGTGCCAGCGTGTCACGGCACTCGGCGCCGGAGTTCGAGGCGAAACGGGGCGCCAGAACCAGCGTGTCTTCCAGGGCATTCGCCAGGAAGGCCCCGGCGAGCGCGTGGCGAAAATAATTATCGGCGTCGCGGTTTTGGCCATGCACCATGATGAGCGCCCTGGTGATGCCCTCGTTTCTGGCGTGCGGCGAGGCGGTTCCATATACGAGGACCCGCCAGGGTCCCCCGGCCACCGTAATCCAATCGGTGCAAGCGGCAGCGGTGCTGGTACACGGGCCCGCCCACGCGCTGCCCGCCAGAAGAGAGAGCGACACGAGAATCCACCAGCGCAAACACACGATCGAGGCCAACCGCTTCATAGATCCCTCCGTTCTGGCGGCACTGCCGTGCTCGAAAGGGACCTTTTGCAACACCTGACAGGCTTAACAGTCGGTCTCAGCCGCGGCCAGCGGACCAAGCGCCTTCTAGCCGGCTGCCGAAAAACTCTCTTTTCCGCAGGCTGCGAAGAAAATCGCCGTGCGATTCCCTGTTTTCAAGATGTTCGCCGTAGGGGGGCAGCTCGTCTGCCCCCGAACCGGGCCCTCGGATCGCGGCGGCACACAAGGTGCCGCCCTACGTCGGCACGGCGCTGAGCCATTTTCATGCGTGGTGGTGATCGACCACGATCATGGCCACTGCTCAAAAAGGCTCAGGTGCAAGGCGGGGCGCGATGCGCGGGGTACCCACGTGAGTGGGTCGGAGGCGTACTTGGTCCGTACGTCGTAGCGCCGCGCGAGCGCGCCAACGCCCCACCCGCTGCCCCCCGGGCAGCGGGGAGAGACGTTGGGCCTTTTTCAGCAGCCTGCTAGGGGGTGCTGACGTCATAGCTTGACAGGCAGCGATCGACGAGGGCCTCCGCGCCCGCCCAATCGAAGCTGCGGAATTCGCGCCCCTGGATGGCGGCGGCCTCGCCCGCGTAGAACATCTCGTACTGCAGATGACGCGAGCCGAACTCCGAGCCGAGGGCGTCCCACAAAAGCTTCAGCAGCTTCACCCGCTCGCGCCCTCCCGCCCGCGGCCAACGCACGTGGCGATCGATATCCGCCGCCGAGGCGGGCGCGCGTAGCTCACCCACCGTCGCCGGCAGCTGGATGATGCTGCCGCCCATCAGCCCGCGGATCTGATCCAGCAGTGCCGGATACATCGCCTGCTGGAACACCTGGCTGGCGTAGAGCAGGGCATCCTTGGGGCGCATGACGCCGAACTCGTCGGGCTCCGCCGCGGCCTCTGCCCCGAGGATCATGCCCTCCACCAGGGAGGCGCGGCCGGCGAGGTCGCCGAGTTGGGCGACCACTTCGCTGGTCGCCGAGCGCCCGCTCAGGTCCATGCAGCGCTTGACCAGCCCTACCAGGAACTGCAGCTTGGCCCACGATCGGATATGCGACTGGGTGTTGCCCAGCACGTGCGCCGCGGTGACGCTGAACTGACCGGCCGTCAGCTCGATATTCTTGTAGACGAACACGTCCTCCCAGGGCACGACGACATCGTCGAACACCACCAGCGAATCGGTCTCGTCCAGGCGGCTCGAGAGCGGGTAGTCGAACACGCTGGTGGGCCCGAGCGCATAGGGGCGCCGGGGGTAGAGCTTCAGGCCGGGCGCGCCGTTCGGCACCACGCACGAGATCGCGTAATCTTCGTCGCCGGGGCGCAGCGGCAAGATGACCGTGACCAGCACGTAGTCGGACATGATCGAACCCGTGCCGAGCATCTGCGCCCCACGAATGACGATTCCGTTGTCCCGCTCGGCGGCGACGCCGGCGTAGAGGTACGGCTCGGCCTGCTGGTGCGCCGGCTTGGCGCGGTCCACGGTGGGATGGACGATGACGTAGCTGACGTACAGGTCCTCGTCGGCGGCCTTCGCGGCGAAGCGCAACAGGTTGTCGGCAAAGTGTTGCCCCCCGCGGGCATAGAAGGCGGACGAGCCCGCGAAGCCCGCCATGAACGACGCCACGTGATCGGGCGAGCGGCCCAGGAAGCCGTAGCTGGCATCGGCCCAGAACTTGATCGCGCGCCGCCGCGCCGCCAGATCCTCGCGGGTGCGCGGCACCAGCCAACTCTTGTTGATGGGGCGGCCGTCGCGCGGCGAGGGATAGGTCATCAGCGCGCGGTTGGCCGGATCGTGGGCCAGCTCGTAGAGGTGCGCGACGGCACGCACCCCGGCAGCGAAGGCGGGGTGCGCCGTCACATCCGCCACCCGCTCGCCGTCCAACAACACCGTGCGGCCATCACGCAGGCCGCGCACGTACTCATCGCCGCTCCGAGTCATATCGCCCCTTTCTCGTCCCCTTGCCTGTGCCCGCCGTGACCCCAAGCGGAAAGCGTTTGCATGTGTCCCGAACCTCGAGCCGCCGAAGGGGCTACGACATGCCCTCCTCCCAGTCCACCCATTCGACGGGATGGGTCGCGCGGTAGGCGCTCACCGCTTCGTCGAGGGTGGCGAAGAAGGTTTGCTCGCCCAGGCGCGTAAACAGTCCGAAGCGCTTCAGCTTGTCCTTGACCGGATCCTTCATCTCGGCGAAGCACAGCTCGATGCCGGCGGCGCGCAGGGCGTCATCGAGCTCGCCGACGAAATCGGCCGCGGTGACATCCACGCTGGTGACCGGCTCCGCCGCCACCACGACCCAGCGGACGGGCGTGGGTGAGCTGCCGATGGCATCCAGGACGCGTTCGTGGAACAGCTCCGCGTTGGCGAAGAAGAGCGGCGCATCCCAGCGGAACAGCACGAGGCCCGGGATCAAGCGTGCCCCCGGATACCGGGTGATGTCGTGGTAGCCCTTCACACGATCCACGCGGCCGAGCACGGCCGAATGCGGGCGCCAGCCGTCCCAGAGGAACTCGATCACGGCGATCACGATCGCCAGCCCAATACCCGGAATGGCGCCCAGCACGGCCACACCCGCAAAGCAGGCCATCGAAAGCCAGAACTCCCAGCGCTGGATGCGATAGATGCGGCGCAGGTCGGAGACCTCGATCAGGCCGATGGCCGAGGCGATGACGACGGCGGCCAGGGCGGTGTGCGGCAGATGCTCCAGCAGCCCGGGCGCGACCACCAGCAGCACCGCGATGGCGAGCGCGCCCACCACCCCCGTCAGCTGGGTCCTGGCCCCCGCCGCCTCGGCCACCGGCGTGCGCGACGAGCTGCTGCTGATCGGGAAGCCCTGAAAGAAGGCCGCGGCGACGTTGGCGGCGCCGAGGCCCACCATCTCTTGGTTCGGGTCCACGGGCGTACGCAGGCGCGCCGCATAGGTCCGGGACAGCACGCTGGTGTCCGCGAACGAGACGAGGGCGACGGCGATACTCCCCGTGAGGATAGGTCCCAGGTCGTCGAAGCGGACGAGGGGCAGGCGTGGCGCGGGCAATCCCCGCGGCAGGGGACCGAGCACGGACACCCCACCGCGCGCCGCCAGGTCGAACGCTGCGACCGCGACGGTGGCGGCGACCACGGCGATCAGAATGCCCGGCACATGCAGCCAGCGCTTCAGTGACAGTATGAGAACGAGCGTGCCGGCGCCGATGGCGAGGGCCGTGACGTTCGTGCTCCCTGCGAGCACCTCGTTGACGATCCCCCACGCCTGGCGCAGCGGTCCGTTCGCCCTGACGGAGAAGCCGAAGAGCTTCGGCACCTGGCTCAGCAGCACCGTAAGTGCGATGCCGTTCATGTAGCCGTAGCG
>DASPOZ010000366.1:0-2818 GCA_035625755.1 Candidatus Sulfotelmatobacter sp. | reverse complement strand
TCCCACTCCGCCCGGGCGCCCCGGGCCTCCTCGGCCTCCGCCGCTGCAGAGCGACGGGCGGCCTCGAGTTCCTCGGCGGCCTCATGGAGGCGTTCGAGGTAGGCCCGGAGATGGGGGCGACTCTCTCCAAGAATGGCCTGCGCCCGGCGCACCACAGGTGCCGGCAGGCCTAAACGGGCCGCAATTTCGACAGCGAAGCTCTTCCCGGGTATCCCAATCGTTAATCTATACAGGGGACGCAGTGTGTCAAGGTCGAACTCCACGCTGCCGTTGGCCACCCCCCGGTGGGAGGCGGCAAACGCTTTGATTGCTTCGAGATGCGTGGTAGCCACGGTGGCGGTCCCCTGGGCGGCGAGGGCCTCCAGCACGGCGATCCCCAGCGCCGCGCCCTCCTCCGGGTCCGTGCCGGCGCCCAATTCGTCCAGCAGGACCAGGGCGCTCCCGTCGGCCGCCGCCAGGATGTCACGGATATGCGACGTGTGGGAAGAGAAGGTGCTCAGGTTCTGCGCGATGCTCTGTTCGTCGCCGATGTCGGCGAAGACGCCGGTGTACAGGGGCACCTGGCTGTCCGGCGAGGCCGGCAGGTGCAGCCCCGCGCGGGCCATCAGGGCCAGGAGACCCACGGTCTTCAGGGCCACCGTCTTCCCGCCGGTGTTCGGCCCCGTGATCACCAGCACGTGGAACGCACCGCCCAGTTCCACATCGATGGGGACAACAGTGGCCGGCCGCCCTTCGGCGCCCGTCGGGGTCTCCGGCCCCGTGGGCGGGGCCGCGGCGGCGGCCCGCGCGGCCAGGAGCGGGTGGCGGGCGGCGCGCAGCACCAGCCGTCCGTCCTCAGCGATCCTGGGCCGGGAGGCGTGCAGCCGGGCCGCCAGCCGCGCGCGGGCCGCCAGCAGGTCCAGCTCCACCAAGGCCTCCAGCGTCTGCGCGATGGCCTCCCGTTCCCCGCGAACCATGGCCGTGAGCCCGAGGAGGACCCTCCGCACCTCGGCCGTCTCGCGGGCGTGAAGCTGGCGCAGCGCGTTGTTCGCCTCCACCACGCCGGCGGGCTCCACGTAGAGGGTGAGGCCGCTGGCCGACTGGTCGTGCACCAGGCCGGGCACGGCGCTGCGGCTTCCCACTTTGATGGGGATCACGTACCGGTCGTTGCGCAGGGTGACCAACGGCTCGGCGATGTGCCCGGTGAGGTGCGGGGCGTGGAGCATGGCCTGGAGGCGGGCCAGCACCTCCTCGCGCGTGTTCCGGAGCTGGCGGCGCACCTCGCGGAGCGCCGGGCTCGCCTCGTCGGCCACGGCGCCGTCCGGCTCGAGGCAACGCTCCACCTCGGCCACCAGGTCTCCCGGCGGCGCCAGGCGCGCCCCCACCGCCTCCAGGCGCGGCCAGGCGCCCGCCGCGCGGCGGAGGAAGGCCCGCGCCTGCATGGCCACCCGCAGCGTGGCGCCGACCGAGAGGAGGGCCTCCGGCTCCAGCGCGGCCCCGGGGATGCGCGCCACCTCCAGGGCCGGCCGCAGATCCTGCACGGGGGCCAGCGAGGGGAAGCCGCCGGCCGCATGGACCAGCGAGAACTCAGCGGTGCCGTCCAGGGCGGCTTCGATCCAGCCCCGGTCGCTGGAGGGCGCGATGCTCAGCGCCGCCTCGCGGCCGGGGGCCGAAGCGGCCTGCCGCGCCAGCAACTCGAGCACGGCGGGATACTCCAGGATGTCCAGCGAATGGCGATCCATGCCGTCCTATTGCGGGCGCGGCTTCGCGGGGGGCGCCTTCGCCCCACCCGCGCCCACCGCCGGCGATGCCGAGGGCGCGGGCCCGATCCGCCGCGGCGCGATGATGTGCCACTGGGATCCGAGCTGCGCCACCTCGCGGCGGAAGGCATCATACCGCTGCCGGGCCGCCCGAGGCAGCATGCCCGTCACCCGCGCGCCGATCCAGGGCGCCACCGCCCGCACCGTGCCGGCAACCTCGGCGCCTTCGGCCGCCGTCCGGTAGGCCTCGGGCATGGGGACCGCGCTCAGGGCCACCAGCGCCAGGCTCGCCACGATGACCCCCTTGCCGAGCCCGAAGAGGGCTCCCCCCATCCAGTTGGCGCTCGACTTGCGGAAGCTCGCCTTCTCGCCACGTCCCAGCAGGAACCAGAGCCCCAGGTGCCAGACGAACTCGACGACCAGGAAACAGAGGATGGCGGCCGCGAAGGCGGCCAGGGGCCGCGAGATGCCCAGGCCGCGGCGCAGGATGTCCGCCGCCTGGGGATTCGCATACAGGCTGGCCGCGGCGGCCACCAGGAGGCCCAAAAAACCAAGGGACTCGGTGACGAGTCCCTTGAGAAAGCCCCGCAGGGCGAACGCGGCGAGGCCGACCACCACGGCCACATCCAGCCAGTTCATCCCGAGCGGCTCACCCCTTCCCCAGCCCCTCCCGCACCATCTCGCTCACGACCTTGCCGTCGGCCCGGCCCTGCACGTGGGGCATCAGGGCGGCCATCACCTTGCCCATCTCCTTCACCGAGGTGGCGCCGGTGGCCCGGATGGCCTCGGCCACCCTGGCCCGCAACTCCTCGGGGGTGAGGGCCTGCGGCAGGTAGGATTCGAGGATCTTGAGCTCCGCCTCCTCGGCGGACGCCAGGTCCTCCCGGTGCCCCTTCCGGTACAGCTCCGCCGACTCGCGCCGCTGCTTGCAGGCGGAGGTGATGGCCTGGATCACCTCGGCGTCGCCGAGCTGGCTCTGGCCCTCCAGCTCCGCCTCGCCGAGGGGGCTCCCCTTCCCGGCCGCCGCCTTGGCCAGATCCGTCCGCTTGGCCACCTCGCGGTTCTTGATGAGGCTCCCT
>DASPOZ010000365.1:0-4817 GCA_035625755.1 Candidatus Sulfotelmatobacter sp. | reverse complement strand
GCGCGCATCGCCGTGGGCTGCGTGGGCCCGGTGCCCCGGCGCATGCGCGAAGCCGAGGCGATGCTCAAGGGCAAGTCGCTGGCGGAGGCCGAGGCCCTGCTCCCCGCCGCCGGGGAGGCGGCCGGCCGGGCCTCCCAGGCGGTCTCGGACCTCCACGGGTCCGCCGAATACAAGGAGCACATCGTCAAGGTGTTGATCGGCCGGGCGTTCCGAGCGGCCGCCCAGCAGCTCGCGTAGCGACTGCGGTTCTTCGACCTGAAATCTGCAATCCGGAGGATGGACGATGGCAGTTACCACGGTGGACGGGCGCGCGAGCCAGACGGTGCAGGTCCGCATGACCCTGAACGGGGAGGCGCGGACCTTCGCCGTGCCCCCTCACGAGACGCTGCTCGACCTGATCCGGGAACGGGCCGGCCTCACCGGCACCAAGAAGTCGTGCGACGTGCAGGTGTGCGGCGTCTGCACGGTCCTCTTGGACGGGCGGCCGGTGAGCGCGTGCACCACGCTGGCCTTAGAGGCGCGGGACCGCGCGGTGCAGACCATCGAGGGCGTGGCCGACGGCGACCGGCTCCACCCCGTGCAGGAGGCCTTCATCGAGCACGGGGGTTTCCAGTGCGGCTTCTGCACGCCGGGGATGATCCTGGCCACCCTGGCCCTCCTCAAAGAGAATCCCCGGCCCACGGCCGACCAGGTGAAGCATTACATGCGGGGCAACATCTGCCGCTGCACCGGCTACAAGCGCATCCTGGACTCCATCCTGGCCGCCGCCGAGGCGATGGCGGGGGGCAAGTAATGCCTCCCGCCATCGCCGAGCAATGAGACACGAGCAATGAGCAACGAGTGGCAACCAGACCTCTGCCTTTCACTCGGTCTCATTGCTCATCCCTCATTGCTCATTGCTCGGCCTTAAGGCGCCGTCCTATGTCGCAGGAAACGCACTTGAGGATCGTCGGCACCTCGGCCCGCCGTGTGGACGGGCGGGACAAGGTGACGGGGCGGGCCCTCTACGCCGGGGACCTGCGCATTCCCGGCATGCTCCACGGGAAGGTGCTGCGCAGCCCCGTGCCCCACGCCCGCCTGATGCGGGTGGACGCGCGCAAGGCCGAGGCCATCCCGGGCGTGGTGGCCGTGCTCACGCGGGACGACCTCAAGGACATCGATCCCTTCTACGGCCCCATCCTCAAAGATCGCCCCATCGTGGCGATGGACAAGGTGCGTTTCGCGGGCGAGCCTGTGGCCCTGGTGGCCGCGGTGGACGAGGCCACCGCCGAGGCGGCCTTGGCCGCGATCCAGGTTGAGTACGCCGAGCTGCCGGCCGCCGCGGACATCGCGTCGGCCCTGGCGCCCGGCGCCATCCCGATCCACGAGCGCCTGCCGTCCGCGGTGAAGGCGCGGGACTTCTCCGCCGCCAGGCCCGACCCGGCCCGCAACATCTGCCACCACGAGCGCGTGGAGCAGGGGGACGTGGGGGTGGGCTTCGCCGAGGCGGACCGGGCCTTCGAGGACGTCTTCACCTTCCCCATGATCTACCACTACGCCATGGAGCCCCACACCGTGGTGGCCCAGGTGGATGGTGAGGGGATCACCGTGTGGGCGTCCGCCCAGCACCCCTTCGTGGTGCGGGCGGAACTCGCGCGCATGTTCCGCGTGCCGCAGTCGCAGGTGCGGTTCATCGTCCCCTACCTGGGGGGCGGGTTCGGCAGCAAGTCCTACACCAAGATCGAGCCGCTGGCGGTGGCCCTGGCCCGTAAGGCCCGCCGGCCGGTGCGTCTGGCCCTCCCCGTGGAGGGGGCCATGCACACCGTGCGCCGCCACGGGGCCCGCGTGCGCATCAAGACCGGCGTCTCGCGGGGCGGCCGCATCCTGGCCCGCGAGTGCGAGGTCTTCCTGGACACCGGCGCGTACGCGGACAACGGCCCGGACGTGGCCAAACGTGCCGCGGCGCGCGTCCTGGGCCCGTACCGCTGCCCGCACATCCGTTCCGACGGCTACGCGGTGTACACGAACACGGTGCCGGCCGGCTCCATGCGGGCCATCGGCGGCCCGCAGGCGCTCTGGGCCTGCGAATCGCAGATGGACATCATCGCCGACGCCATGGGATGGGACCCGGTGGAGTTCCGCCGCCAGAACCTGTTGCCGCGCGGCGAGCGCCTGGCCCCCCGCCTCAAGCCCATGGACGCCGACCTGGCCTGCAGCCTGACGGCGCTTGCCGAGGCGATGGCCCGGCCATCGCCTCAGGCGGGTTCCACGTTCCCAGTTCCCGGTTCCCGGTCGGAACCGGGAACAGCGAACCGGGAACCGGGAGCGCCTGCCCGACGGCCGAAGGCGGTCGGGCTGGCGTGCTCGATAATGAACGCAGGGGCCTACCCCCTCTCCTCCGCCATCGTGCGGCTGCACGCCGATGGCAGCGCCTCCGCCCTGGTGGGGAGCACCGAGATGGGCCAGGGCACGCGCACCGTGATGTGCCAGCTCATCGCCGAGGAGCTGGCCCTCTCGCCGGACCAGGTGCGCGTCGGCGGCGCGGACACCAGCGTCACCCCTTTCGACCGGTCCACCGGGGCCAGCCGGTCCACCACGGTGATGGGGGCCGCCGTGCAGGAGGCCGCGCGGGACGTGCGGGCGCAGCTCGTGGCCCTGGCCGTGAAGCTGCTGAGCGCCCCGGCCGGCGGGGTGTGCCTCGTGGAGGGCGCGGTGGAATGCGACGGCCGGCGCGTGCCCTACGGCGACCTGCTGGCGCGGCACTTCGGGATGCCCGGCGGCGAGCTGATCGGCCGCGGCACCGTGCGCCCGCCGGACGGCGGCTTCGAGGAACCCTGGTTCTGGGAGGTGGGCATGGGCGCGGCCGAGGCCGCCGTGGACCGGGAGACGGGCGAGGTGCGCGTGACCCGCTACGTGAGCGTGGCGGACGTGGGGCGCGCCGTGAACCCCAGGATGGCCCACGCGCAGGAGGAGGGCACGGTGGCGATGGGCCTGGGCCACACCCTCTTCGAGTCCCTGGTGTACGCCGACGGCCAGGTCCAGAACCCGAACCTGATAGACTACCGCGTGCCGCGGATGGACGACATGCCGGCCGAACTGGAGCCCATCCTCATCGAGAACGCGGACGGCCCGGGGCCCTTCGGCGCCCGGGGCATCGGCGAGGCCGCCATCCTGGCCGTCGCCCCGGCGGTCGCCGGCGCCGTGGCCCGGGCCACGGGCGTGCGCATCCGAGACCTGCCGCTCACGCCCGAGCGCGTCTGGCGCGCGCTGGCAGGCCGCTGAAAAAGGCCCATCTGCGGCGTTGGCGCGCTTGGGCGCTCGCTGCGGCGTACGCGGAGTACGCCTCACTCGGCCCTGCGCGGGCCGCCTTGCATCTGGACCTTTTTGAGCGGCCTGCTGCGGGAAAAAGAGGGCCGGGGCTTGGAGCGAGAGAGGCAGCGGGGGCGGAATCATGATTCGCTTGTTCATTGCGCTTGTTCTCGCCATTGTGTGCGGGGCGTCGGGGCCGGCTGCGGCCGGCGAGGCGGCCAAGGTGCGCGTCATCTTCCCCTTGCAGTCGCGGGCGCCCGCCACCGTGAGCCCCTACACTATCGCCAAGAAGCTGGGGTACTTCGCCGAGGAGGGGCTGGACGTGGACTACGTGCCCTCCGACGGCAGCGTGCAGGCCGCGCAGATCACCGGCGCCGGCACGGCGGAGTACGGCATCGCCACGGCGGAAGGCGTCGTGGCCGCGGCGGGTCGCGGCACGGACATGGGCGTGATCTTCGTGTACATGATCTATCACGAGCCCATCTTCAGCCTGGCCGTGCGCAAGGACAGCCCGGCGAAGGCGCCCCGCGACCTCAAGGGCAGGACCATCGGCGTGGCCAGCATGGGGAGCGCGGGGCTGACGGCGGCCAAGGCCATGCTCCGCGAGGAAGGCGTGGACCCGGAGAAGGACGCCAACTACGTGGCCGTGGGCATCGGGGCCGTGGCGGGCAGGGCCCTGGAGGACGGGCGGGTGGATGCCCTGGCCCTCTGGGACGAGCAGTACGCCATCCTTCAGACCCTCGGGCTCAACTTCCGCGAACTCCCCTTCACGGAAAACTACCGCAAGCTCTCGGGCGCCGGGGTCCTGGTGCGCCGCGATTACCTGGCGAAGAACCGGGCCCAGGTCGCCCGCTTCTGCCGGGCCATCGCCAGGGCCACCGTCTTCGGCCTGGCGAACCCGGAGGCGGCGGTGAAGATCAACTGGGAGATCTTCCCGGAATCCAAGCCCAAGGGCGTGGACGAGGCCAAGGCCCTGCGGGACGCCGTCTTCGTCTTCAAGCGCCGGGCCGCCAAGTGGGACCCGAACCTGGGCGGCGACAAGCGCTGGGGAGGCATGACCGCCGAGGAGTGGAAGGCCTACTTGACCTTCTTCAACGTGGAGGGCAAGGTGGACCTCTCCAAGATCTACACCACCGAGTTGCTGGACGAGGCGAACCGGTTCGACAAGGCCAAGACCGAAGAGCGGGCCCGGGCGTTCCGCTGAACTGCATTTGCGAACGATTCTGATGGCCTCCAGGGCCCCTGTTCCCCCCTCGCCCCCGCAGGGGGAGAGGGCGAGGGTGAGGGGGCTAGAGCACGCTGGATGCCAGGGCCAAGACACCCTCACCCCTGCCCTCTCCCTCTGCGAGGGAGAGGGGAAAGCTTGCTGACGGCGAGATTGCGAAGCAGCGCGCTCAGGAGAGAGGTAGATGACGAGGGATCTCCAAGAATTCTTGGCGCAACTCGAGGCGGAGCACCCCGAATGGATCGCCCGTGTGAAGGAGCGGGTGAACCCCAACGCCTTCGAGGTCTCCGGGCTCCTGCACCTC
>DASPOZ010000364.1:0-5376 GCA_035625755.1 Candidatus Sulfotelmatobacter sp. | reverse complement strand
GCGCCCTCCCCCATCACGAACCCGTCCCGTTCCTTGTCCCAGGGCCGGCTGGCCCGCGTCGGCTCGTCGTTCCGCGTGGAGAGGGCCTTGATGGCGCAGAACCCGCCGATGGTGAGGGGCGTGATCACGGCCTCCGTCCCTCCCGCCAGCATGGCGTCGGCGTCGCCCCGCTGGATGATCTTGAAGGAATCGCCGATGGCGTGGTTGCCTGTGGCGCAGGCGGTGGACACGCAGGAGTTCGGGCCCTTCATCCCGTAGCGCATGGAGATCTGGCCCGAGCCCAGGTTCGTGATGATGGAGGGGATGAAGTAGGCGCTGATCCGGCTCGGGCCCCGCTCCAGGAGGACCCGGTGGGACTCCTCCAGGGCCGGGATGCCGCCCATCCCGGTCCCCACGAAGACACCCACCCGTTCCCGGTTCTCGTCGGTCACCTTCAGGCCGGCGTCATCCACCGCCATCTGGGCCGCGGCGAGGGCGTAGTGGATGAACAGGTCCATCTTGCGCGACTCTTTCTTCTCCATCCACTGGAGCGGGTCGAACCCCTTCACCTCGGCAGCGATGCGGCAATCGTGGTGGCTGGCGTCGAACCGGGTCGTGGCGGCGACGCCCGACGCGCCCTCGGTGAGGTGCTTCCAATAGGTCTCGGTGCCGATACCGATGGGGGTCACCGCCCCCAGGCCCGTGACCACTACGCGCCGCATGTTGGCATCCCCGTGGCGCCGCCCCGCTGGGTGGGGGGCCGGGCGCCGGCGACTCGCCCCGTCCCCACTAGGCGTGCGACTTGATGTATTCGATGGCGTCCTTCACGGTGACGATCTTCTCGGCATCCTCGTCGGGGATCTCGATCCCGAATTCCTCCTCGAGGGCCATGATGAGCTCCACCGTGTCCAGCGAGTCGGCCCCCAGGTCCTCGATGAACTTGGCCTCGGGGGTGACCTCCTCCGCCTCCACGCCCAACTGTTCCACGATGATCTTCTTCACCTTCTCGTCCGCCCCCACCGCTGCCATGACCTCGCCTCCGGGCCCCTCGGGAGGCCCCCGCGTGGTTCACATCCACATCCCGCCGTTCACGTGCAGCACCTGCCCCGTGATGTATCCCGCCGCCTCCGAGGCCAGAAACCCGATGGCCCAGGCCACCTCTTCGGGGCGCCCGAAGCGGCCCGCCGGGATCTGTGCCATGTAGGTCCTCCGGGCCTCATCGCCCAGATCGGCCGTCATCGCGGTCTCGATGAAGCCCGGGGCCACGGCATTGACCGAGATGCCACGGGAGGCGACCTCCAGCGCCACGGCCTTGGTGAGCCCGATCAGCCCCGCCTTGGCCGAGACATAGTTCGCCTGTCCCGCGTTTCCCCGGGCGGCTACCACCGATGTAACGTTGATGATGCGCCCGGCGCGCTGACGGACCATCCCGCGCAGGGCCGCCCGGATGCAGTGGAAGGCGCCGGTGAGATTCACCGCCAGCACCCGGTCCCACTCCGCGTCCCGCATGCGAAGGACCAGGCCGTCGTGGCGGATGCCGGCGTTGTTCACCAGGATGTCCAGCCGACCGAAGCGTTCCGTGCAGGCCCGCACGGCGGCCTCGGCCTGGGCGGCATCCGCCACATCGGCGGAGAGGCCCATGGCCTCCTGTCCCTCGTCCCGCAAGGCCTGGGCCGCGGCCTCCGCATCCGCCTGGGTGCGCGCGCAGACGGCCACCCGCGCCCCGCCCCGCGCCAGGAGCGCTGCGGCGGCGTGGCCGATCCCCCGGGACCCGCCGGTCACCAGGGCCACCCGGCCGTCAAAGCTCACGCCAGGGCCTCGCAGACCGCCCGCACCCCGTCCGGGTGCTCCACCGCATAGGCCGCGGCGCCCTCGGCGATGCGCTTGACCAGGCCGGTCAGGACCTTCCCCGGCCCCACCTCGATGAAGACCTCGATCCCGTCTTTGCACAGGCGGCGGACGCTGGCCTCCCACAGCACCGGGGCGCAGACCTGCCGGACGAGGCTGGGGACCACCTCGGAGGGGTCCGTCATCGGCTCGGCGTCCACGTTGCGGAGCACGGGGACGCGCAGCGGGGCCACCGGGACCTCCCCCAGGGCCTCCGCCAGGCGATCGGCCGCCGGCTGGAGGAGCCGGCAGTGGAACGGCGCGCTCACCTGCAGGCGTACGGCGCGCCTGGCGCCCCGCGCCACGCACAGGGCCATGGCCCGTTCCACGGCCGCCACGGCCCCCGAGATCACCGTCTGGTCTGGGGCGTTGAGGTTGGCGATGTCCACTAGGCCGAGCCCATCCCGCTCGGCCTCCGCGCAGGCCTCCCCGATGGCGGCCACCGCCCCCCCCAGGATGGCCGCCATGGCACCCTGGCCCTCGGGCACCGCCTCCTGCATGAAGGTGCCGCGGGCCCGCACGATGCGGACCGCGTCGGCGAAGTCCAGGGCCCCCGCCGCCACCAGCGCGCTGTACTCCCCCAGGGAGTGGCCCGCCACCACGTCCGGGAGGAGGCCCGCCGCGGCCAGGGCCTCGGCCGCCACCACGCTGGCCGTCAGCACGGCCGGCTGGGCGTTGGCGGTCCGCGTGAGCTCCTTCAGGGGCCCCTCGAAGCACAGCCGGGAGAGGTCCGCCCCCAGGGCCGTATCGGCCGCCCCGAAGCGGGCGCGCGCCGCCGGCGAGGCCTCCGCGAAGGCGCGGCCCATCCCCACCGCCTGGGACCCCTGGCCGGGGAAGAGAAAGGCGATGCGCGGCACGCGTCCCCTCGGCACCCGGGGGATCGCTACCAGCGGATCAGGGCGGAGCCCCACGTCAGCCCGCCTCCGAACGCGCAGAGGAGCAGCAGGTCGCCCCGCTTGATGCGGCCGGCCCGGACGGCCTCGTCCAGCGCCAGGGGGATGGAGGCCGCCGAGGTGTTGCCGTAGCGCTGGATGTTCACCACCACCTTTTCCTCGGGGATCCCCAGCCGCTGCCCCACGGCGTTGATGATCCGCAGGTTGGCCTGGTGGGGGACGAACAGGTCCACGTCGTGCACGTCGAAACCGGTGGCCTTCAAGGCCACGATGGCCGCATCCTCCATGGCCCGCACGGCCACCTTGAAGACCTCGTTGCCGTTGTCCATCTTGATCCGGTGCAGGTTGGCATCCAGCATCGACGGCGCGATGGGGTGGCGGGAACCGCCGCCCGGCATCATGAGCGCGTGGCCCCTGCTCCCGTCGGCAAAGAGGTGCGTGGTGAGGATGCGGCTTTCACCGTCGTCCGCCGCGGTGAGCACCACCGCCCCGGCCCCGTCTCCGAAGAGGACACAGGTGTTCCGGTCCGTCCAGTCGATGACCTTGGTCAGGGTCTCGGCCCCCACCAGCAGGACGCGGCGGGCGGCCCCGCCCCGCAGGAAGCCGTCGGCCACGGCCAGGCCGTAGATGAACCCCGAGCAGGCGGCCGACACATCCATGGCGCCCGCCCGCCGGGCCCCCAGGCGATCCTGCAGGACGCAGGCGGTGGAGGGGAAGAACATGTCCGGCGTCACCGTGGCCACCAGGATCTGGTCCAGGTCCGCCGGGTCCATCCCGGCCGCCGCCAGGGCCCGCCGGGCGGCCATCTCGGCCAGGTCGGAGGTGGCCTGGTCGTCCCGCGAGCGGCGGCGCTCCGAGATGCCGGTGCGGGTCACGATCCACTCGTCGCTGGTCTCGACCAGCCGCTCCAGGTCCGCGTTGGCGATCACCCCGTCGGGCGCGTAGGCGCCCGTGGCCGCGATCCGACTGTGTGGCATGCCCGCCTCTCAGCGCCCGGCGATCCCGTCCCGGATGTGGGGGATCACCTGCTTCGTCACGCACTCGCCGGCAACCCGGATGGCGTTCTTGATGGCCTTGGGGCTGGACCGCCCGTGGCCGATGATGCACACCCCGTCCACCCCGAACAGGGGGGCGCCGCCGTATTCCGAGTAGTCCAGCCGGCGCTTGAACCGGTGCAGGCTCCGGCGCACCAGCAGCGCCCCGGCCCGGGACCAGAAGTCCCGCGTGAGCTCCTCGCGGAGGAGGGACACGAAGATCTCGGCCACCCCCTCGCCGATCTTCAGGGCCACGTTGCCCGTGAAGCCGTCGCACACCACCACATCCACCTGGCCGTTGAAGACATCCCGCCCCTCCACGTTGCCGATGAAACGGATGCCCGCCTCCTCCTCCAGCTCCTTGAACGCCTCCCGCGTCAGCTCGTTGCCCTTGGATTCCTCCTCGCCGATGCTCAGGAGGCCCACGCGGGGGACGCGCGTGCCGAGCACGGCCTCCGCGTACACGCTGCCCATGATGCCGAACTGATGAAGGTGGCGGGGCTTGCAGTCCACATTGGCCCCCGCGTCCAGGAGGACCGCGCGCCCCGTCTTGGTGGGGATCACGATGGCGATGGCCGGACGCTCGACCCCCGGCAGGGGGCCCAGCACCACCAGGGCCGTGGCCATCACGGCCCCCGTGTTGCCGGCGCTCACGAAGGCATCCGCCTCGCCCCGCTTGAGGAGCTCCAGACCGATGCGGATAGAGGACTGCTTCTTGCGGCGGAGGGCCATCGACGGGGATTCGTCCATCGCCACCGTTTCGGGGGCGTGGAGCACTGCGATGTTCGGGGCGCCGCTGGGGTACGCCCCCAGGTGCCGGCGCACCTCCGTCTCCTGGCCCACCAGGGTGACCGCCGTGCCGAGCTCCCGTGCGGCCTGCACGGCCCCGGCCACCACCACGCCGGAACCCAGGTCGCCTCCCATGGCGTCCACGGCCACGCGGGGCCGGCGCTGACCCATCTCCGCCTCTCGCGAGGCCATGGGCGCCGGCGGGAGGTCTCGCGGCGGGGCCACCGTCGCTCCCCCCCGCGGCAGGTTATTCCTCCTCCCGACGCAGGACGGCGCGGCCCCGGTACGTCCCGCAGTTCGGGCAGGCGCGATGCGGAAGCTTCATCTCATGGCACTGAGGGCATTCGGCCAGGCCCGGGGCACGCAGGGCGTCGTGGGCGCGGCGCTTCCCTGTGCGCGCGTTGCTGTGGCGGCGTTTCGGCAGCGGCATCTGCGATCCTCTTCTTGCCCGGCCCTTCCCAGGGCGGGGCGTCCCCCGCCCCTTCTTGAGGGCGGGTCACGTGGCGTTCCCCCGGGGGCGCGAGGGGGTGCTCACCCTTCCGGGGGGCGCGGCGTACGGAGCTTGGCGAGCGCGAGCAGCCGAGGGTCCGGCCGCTCGGGGGAACACCCGCAGGGGCCGGCGTCCAGATTGGCCCCACAGCGCGGGCACAACCCGCGACAAGCCTCTCGGCAGACCGGTTGCACGGGAAGACTCAGGAGGATGTTCTCCCGGAGGAGCGCATCCACGTCGATCCGGTCTTCCGCCAGGGCGACGACATCCAGTTCGGCCCGGGACAACTCCGCCTCGTCCTCCC
>DASPOZ010000363.1:0-3905 GCA_035625755.1 Candidatus Sulfotelmatobacter sp. | reverse complement strand
CTTGCATCTGGACCTTTTTGAGCAGCCTGCGGAGGAATGGGTTTTTCGGCAAGCATGTAAACGAGGGCCGGCGCCGGCGGCGGCGACGCGGGGGCGTCGGCCGACCGGCCTGCTGGGGGGCTGCCTTCGCGGGATGCTGGGGCTCGCGATTGCCCTGCTATGGACGGGTTCCGCGGGGGCGCACGGGGAGCACGGGGATGCGGCACCGGCCCTGCACGGCCGGGCCATCGTGCAGGTGGCCGGATACGAGGTCGAGCTGCTCTCGAACCCCGCGCCGCCGGTGGCGGGGCGGCCGGCCAGGATCGTGGCCGCCGTCCGCGAGGCGGGGACGGGCCGGGCCCCCACCGGCGGCCGCGTCTTCGTCGGCCTCGCCCTGGCCGTGGAGCCCGAGGCGTCACACCCAAACTCCCCTGAGCACGCCTCCCACGCCTCCCATGGCTCCGAGCCCTCCCAATTGACAATCCTCAATCGACAATCGCCAATTCCCGTTATGGTTCGCGCCGGCGAGGAGGGTTTGGCGGGAAACTACACGGCGCTGTTGCGCCCCGAGCGGAAGGGCCCTCACGTGGTGCGGGTGGAGCTCCGCGAGCTGGACGGGCGGCGTATCGGGGCCCCCAGCCCGTATGACGCCGCGGACCCGCACCACGGCTCCCATGAGGGCACCGGCGCGCCTCCCGCCGTGGTGACCTTCTCGGTGGAGGTGGCGCCGGCGCCCCCGCTGGTGGGCGCCACCATGTTGTGGGTGGCGCTGGTGGCGGGCGGCGCCGCCGCGGGCGGGTGGGTGCTCCGCGCGAGGGCCCGCCTGGGTGTGGCCGAGGGCGCCCGGCTGAACGTGCTGGAGGTGCCCTGGGTGCGGCGGGCCCTCGCCGGACCGTGGCTCCAGCCGACCTTCCAGGTACCCCTGGTTCTCGTCACGCTGCTGCTCGTCCTCCTCGGATTCGGCGACACGCAGGACCCGGCCCGCAATCTGGCCACCAAGCTTACCTGGACCATCTGGTGGGCCGGCATCATCTTCACCTTCGTCACCCTCGGGCGCGCCTGGTGCTACGTCTGCCCGTACGGCGGCCTGAACGATTGGGCCGAGCGGCTGGCCAGGCCGGCGCGCATGTTCCCCCGGGTGCTGCGGAACCTGTGGCCGGCCACGGCCATGTTCCTGCTGCTCACCTGGGCGGACGAGCAGCTCGGCGTCATCCGCTCGCCGGCGGTGACGGCGTGGATCCTCGTCCTCCTGGCCGTCCTGGCGGTGGGGGCGGGGCTCCTGTACCAGCGGCGCAGCTTCTGTCGGTACCTGTGCCCCATCGGTGGGGTGATCGGGCTCTACAGCATGCTGGCGCCGGTGGAGCTGCGGGCGGCCTCGGGCGATGCCTGCCGTTCAGACAAGGGCAAGGCCTGCTACCGGGGGAGCGCGCAGAGCTACGGCTGCCCGATGTTCGAGTTCCCCCAGGTGATGGACCGGAACACCTACTGCACCCTGTGCATGGAGTGCGTGAAGGGCTGCCCCATGAACAACATGGCCCTCAGGGCCCGGCCCTTCGGGGCGGACCTGTGGGCGTCGGCGAAACGCCAGTTCGACGAGGCGTACCTGGCGGCGGCCATGCTGGGCGTGGTCACCGTGGTGACGGCGGCCATGATCGCGCCCTGGCAGGCGTGGATGGTGGGCCTGGGGCGCCTCCTGCCCGTGAACCCCATCCGGTGGATGCGCCCCATCACCTACCTGGGCCTGGTGGACTCGGTGGTGTTCTTCGCCGCGGCCCTGGCGGTGGGGCCGGGACTGGTGCTGGGGGCGGCGTGGCTGGCGGAGCGGCGCGTGCCGGCGGCGGAACGGCTGGGGCTGCGGCGCGCCTTCACCACATTCGCCTACGCCGTCGTTCCCCTGGGCCTCGCCATGCACCTGGCCCACAACTTGGAGCACCTCCTGGTGGAGGGGCCGGCGTTGGTCCCGGTGCTCCAGCGCACCGCGGCCCGCTTCCTGGGGTTCGCCACGGGCGATCCGGACTGGCGCATCGGCCCCCTGGTGGCGCCGGACCTGATCCCGTGGCTCCAACTGGCCGTGCTCCTCGCCCTCTTCGGCCTCGCCCTGGTGGTGGCCCACCGGCTCACGCGGTCCGCCTACGGGGGGCCGGTGGTGGCCGCCCGCGCCGCCGTGCCGCTCTTCGCCCTCCTGGCGCTGGTGACGGCGGTCAATCTGCTCATCCTGGCCCAGCCCATGGGCGCGCGCCACGCCATGTAGGGTTCACGGGCGTCCCCGTGGCCCCTCCATCTCTCCTCACCGAAGGCTCGGCCCCGCAGGCATCCTCCTTCACGAACCCCTAGACCCGCCGGCACGAGGCTACCCCGGACCCCTTCGCCCACGGACTGGTGGGGGAGCGCGAGGCGGGCCAGCCGCCAGGATAAGCAGGCCCCCTTGACAGCACACGCCTCGGCACGGAGGCGAACGCACAACTGGCCCGTATTATTCACGAACAAGCGCGCCGCGTCCTGAGCGGTCTCTCACCCTGTCCCTGGCCGCCTTCCCTATCGTCCCCCCTTTCTGAAAGGGGGGCCGGGGGGGATTTTTGCGCTCAACTCTGCGGCGATGGTCCATTAGATAGCCTCCACAATAACATCACCGAAATCTCCCCTCCCCCCCTTTCTCAAAGGGGGGACGCCGCTTCGTGAATCATCCGGCCTGGGGCACGCGGCGTGCGCCGGTACGGTTCAAGTGGACCTTGACACGGCCCTCGGCACGGGCATAAATTGCTCGCCATTGCAGAGCCTACATTCCTGCACTCTGCCCGAGGCGAGGCAACGCAATTGACCATCGAGCCGGGGCGGCCAGCCGCCATTTCGGGTCCCGATCCCGACACGCGCCGCCCCCGCGTGCAGTTTCCGGAGGGCGCGTGCGACTGCCACGCCCACGTGTTCGGGCCGCCAGACCGGTTCCCCCTGGTGCCGAACGCCGCCTACATCCCACCGGCCGCGTCGCCACAGGACTACGCGCGGATGCTCAGCGCCATCGGGTGCCAGCGGGCGGTGCTGGTGCAGCCCAGCATCTACGGCACCAACAATCGCTGTATGGTTGCGGCCATGAACTCCGGGGTGTTCGATTTCCGGGGCGTGGCGGTGATCGAAGAAACAGCCGGGGACGCGGAGCTGGAGGCCCTGCACCGCGCCGGGGTCCGCGGCGTGCGTATCAACGTGGCGTCCAAGACCGCGGGACTCACGCTGGACCAGGCACCGCGCCTCGCGGCGCGGGTCAAAGGGCTCGGCTGGCACCTCCAGTTCTTCCTGCGCATCGGCGAGTCCCCGGCGTTCGAAGAGCAGATCGCCCGGCTCCCGGTGCCCTGCGTGATCGACCATTTCGCCCACGTGCAGGCGGCCGAGGGGGTGCAGTCTCCGGGCTTCCAGGCGCTGCTCCGGCTCGCCCGCCTGGAGCACGTTTGGTTCAAGCTGATCGGGCCGTATCGCATTTCCACACGGTGGCCGCTGTATCCGGACGTCGCGCCGCTGGCCAGGGCGCTCGTGGCGGCGGCGCCCGACCGCTGCGTGTGGGGCACCGACTGGCCCCACCCCAATGCGGCGCACATGCCGAACGACGGCGACCTTGCGGATGCGCTCGGCGAGTGGTTCCCCGATGCGGCGGTGCGCCAGGCGCTGCTGGTCCGGAATCCCGCCCGCCTCTATGGCTTCGACTGAAGGGTCGGCCGGGCCCGGCATCTTCGGGTTGCCATGAATCCAACACTACTCTCTCCCCGTGGGGAGAGGGGTCCTCGGCTCGAACTCCCGATCCCGCAGATGTATGGAGGCGCGTACCAGCGGAGATAGGCCATGCGAGCCAACAGGGTCAAGCGAGCATTGATGGCCGGCGAGGTCCAGGTGGGCACCTGGGTCAATACCCTTCGCACCCCACACATCGCCCAGATGCT
>DASPOZ010000362.1:0-9115 GCA_035625755.1 Candidatus Sulfotelmatobacter sp. | reverse complement strand
GAACCGGGGCTCCAGGACCACGGTGGCCCCCGCCGACAGGGGGTACAGCATCATGACGGTGGCGCCGAAGGCGTGGAAGAGGGGCAGCACCGTGAGGAAGACATCCTGCTCGGTCACGGGGCACACCGCGCGGAAGGAGGCGACGTTGGACACCAGGTTCCGGTGGGTGAGCATGGCCCCCTTGGGGCGGCCCGTGGTGCCAGAGGTATAGAGGCACGCGGCCACGGCCTCCGGGTCCTCCGGCGGGGGCGGGGCCGACCCCGGCCCGCCGGCCATCAGGTCCCTCCAGCCCCGGTCGCCCTCGGCCAACGCCCCCGCCTCAGGGTCCGCCATGAAGGCGGGGACGGCCGCCCCGGCGCGGGTGCGGGCCTCGCGGATGCTTTCGGAGCAGAGGCTCACGCTGAGGACGGCCCGCGGCTCGGCGTCGCCCAGGAGGTAGGCCAGTTCGTCCGGCTTCAGGAGGGGGTAGGCCGGCACCACGATGGCGCCGGCCACCTGGATGGCGAAGTAGGCCAGGACGAACTCGGGAGAGTTTGGGAGCATGAGGACCACGCGGTCCCCCGGCATGACGCCGGCCGCGCGCAGCCCTCCCGCCATGGCCAGGGCCCCGCCCCACAACTCCGCGTAGCGCACCTCGCGGCCGCGCATCCGCAGGGCCACGCGGGCTCCGTGGCGTGCCGCCGCCCCCTGGAGCAATTGCGGAAGCGTTGCCGGCTCCCGATCCATCCCCTCCCCCCGCTTACCAGGACTGAGGGACGAGGTGTGAGGACTGAGACGTGCACGCGTCTCGGGCCTCGGCCCCCATCACTGAGCACGTTGCGGAAAATCCCATTGCGGTGCCGGCTTCGCCACCAGGAGCGAGGCGAGGCGCGCGGCGCGCGGCGCGCGATCCCCAACGCAGGTGGCTCGGAGGTGTCTCGGGCGCGTACGTCGCAGCCCACCGGCCGCACAGGCGGCGGAGAGAGACATCGAGGTCTTTTCGGCAGCTTGGTGGGCCTGACTCTCGGCCCGCTTGGTGATGCGGCAGCAGCCGCACCATCCCAGGCCCAGGCGCAGGGGTCAGGGGGAGGCTCGCCTCACCGCAACCCGCATGGGGCCCACCCTGGGTAGACGAGCCGTATACTTTTTGTATTTTAACACAGCCGCGAGGGGCAAGCCACCCTGGCGGCCGAGCAGTCCCCGTCGAGTTCGCCGCCCTTACCGCGGCTTCGCGGCGCCGTCGCATCGACCGGCGGGGGCCGGTTCAGCCGGCCTCGACGCGGCCGGGCCGGCGCCCCGGTGGTGGCGGGCACCCGCGGTGGCGGTTACCTTGACCTCCCTCGGGATTTCGGCTAGGCTCCGCCACGGGTCGTTCCGCCGACGGCGCAGAGGGTCTTGCGCCGCCGGCCACGCGGGGCCCGGCCGAGGGGAGGCGCGCGCCATGGCGAACCGCGGGCTTGAGAAGCGGGTGGAGAAGCTGACCGCCCTGCTCGATATCGGCAAGGCCATGGCGGCCGAGCGGGACCTGGATCGCCTGCTGCCCTTGATCATGGGCGAGGTGACCAAGGTGATGGAGGCGGACCGGAGCACCCTGTTCCTGGTGGACCGGGAGCGGGGCGAGGTCTGGTCCAAGATCGCTCAGGGGTTGGAGGTGCGCGAGATCCGCGTGAGGATCGGCACCGGCATCGCCGGCCACGTGGCCGCGACAGGGAAGGTCGTGCACATCCCCGATGCCTACGCCGATCCCCGTTTCGACCGCTCCACGGACCAGCAGACCGGGTACCGCACCCGCTCCATCCTCGCCGTCCCCATGGCGAACAAGCCGGGGGAAGTCATCGGCGTCATCCAGGTGCTCAACAAGCGCGAGGGCACCTTCGGGGACGAGGATATCGACCTGCTCCAGGCTCTCTCCAGCCAGGCGGCCGTGGCCGTGGAGAACGCCATCCTCTACGAGGATATCCAGAACCTCTTCGAGGGCTTCATCAAGGCCTCGGCCTACGCCATCGAGACGCGGGACCCGACCACCTTCGGGCACTCAGAGCGGGTGGCCACCCTCACCTGCTCCCTTGCCGAGCACGTGGACCGGGCGGAGACGGGCCCCTACGCCGCCGTCCGCTTCACCCCGCAGGACATGCGGGAGCTGCGGTTCGCCGCGCTGCTGCACGACTTCGGGAAGGTGGGCGTGCGCGAACACGTGCTGGTGAAGGCCAACAAGCTCTACGACCACGAACTGGAGCTGGTGAAGGCCCGTTTCCGCTTCCGTCGCAAGCAGACCGAATTGGAGGCCCTGCAACAGAAGGTGGCCGTCCTCTCGGCGCGCCGGCCGGAGGAGGCCCGGACGGACCTCCAGGCCATCGACGAGTGGCTGCGGGGCGAGACGGCCCGGCTGGATGCCGACCTCCAGTTCATCCTGGAGGCCAACCGGCCCACCATCCTGCCCCAGGGGGGCTTCGAACGGATCGCGGAGATCGCGGGCAAGACGTTCGTGGACGCGGAGGGGAAGACCCAGCCGGTCCTCACCCCCCGGGAGGCCGAAAACCTCTCCATCGGCAAGGGGAGCCTCAACGCCGAGGAGCGGCTGGAGATCGAGTCGCACGTCACCCACAGCTTCCACTTCCTGCGCCAGATCCCGTGGACGCGCGACCTGCGCCGCATCCCCACCATCGCTTACGCCCACCACGAGAAGCTGAACGGGGCCGGCTACCCCAACCGCCTCACGGCCGAGAGCATCCCCGTGCAGGCCAAGATGATGACCGTGGCCGACATCTACGACGCCCTGACGGCGTCCGATCGCCCCTACAAGAGGGCCATGCCGCCGGAGAAGGCCTTGGACATCCTCCAGATGGAGGTCAGAGGCAACGCCATCGATGCCGAGCTGGTCCGCCTCTTCATCGACTCCAAGACCTACGTCCTGACCGTGCCGGGGGCCCAGAAGCCCGGGGCGGCGGCCCCGCGCCCCGGAGCCGCGGCCGGGCGTTGAGCCGCCGGCCGCGCCCCTCTCTCTCACCCGCACCCCATTCACCGACCCCGCTCCCCGACCCCCGATCCCATGCCAGGGAGGCGCCCATGTCTTCCTGCGGGCTCGTCGACTTTCGGGCCGCCGACGAGGCCGCCACGGCGCCAGCCTGCGCCGGCCCGAGAAGGTCACGCCTTCCACGGCTGCATGCTGGGCGAGCCGCGCCAGGCGCCCGCCGGCCTTCACCGGCCGCCGACGACCGGCCGGCGGGGTCCTCACCGACGAGCTTCGTGGACCGCCCGGCGCCCCGCAGGGTGCGCCCTCTTCACGCAAAGCGACCGGGTGGACCTACGAGGGGGTGCCTCGAGGCCGCGGGGATGTTCCATCGGACGTCTCCTTTGCCGCGAGCGGTTGGTCCGCAGGAAAGGCGGTACACGGGGGAGGCCTGGGAGCGGTCACTCCCCGTGGAGGTGCTGCCCGAAAATGGAAAGGTCAGTTGTTTTTCGTGGGGGGGCCGGCGGCCTGGAGGGTGACCTTGTCGCCGACGATGACGAACACCACGTCCCCATTGGATGCCCTGTAGGTCCATTTCTCGATGGGGCCGAGCTTGGCGATGTCGCTGGGCTTGCCGGCGGCCTTTTCCAGCTCATCCCGGGTGGAGACGTTCCGCGTCTTCCCGATGATGTCCTCTTTCGTGGGGGAACTACACGAGACCAGTGCGCAAAGCGCGAGCGCGCAGAGTGTCGCCGCCATCCTGTGCATGGGCGTCTCTCCGTGACCTCCGGGACCATTCCCGGCCCCGCCGGTGAAAGGCCTTCTCCCACCTCTCACGCAGCGCCGGGGTTTGCTTGTCCACCCGTGCATTGCACGGACGTTATCCCTGGGACTGGATGCGCAGGACCGCGTGCTTGTTGATGAGGTGGAGGGCGTCGTCCGCGTAGAGCGGGAAGAAGGTACCGGGGAGGTTGTTGACGTAGTCCGAGAGCCGGGCCTTCCACTCGGGGGCCTGGACGGAGAGCCAGCCGGAGAGCGGCTGCCCCCGCGCCACCGTGCAGTGCACCGGTTCGATGCGCCCGCTGAGGTTCTCCTGGTCTTCGGTCAGGGCGTCGCCCGGCTGTGCCTCTTCCACCACGAGGCGGACGATGTGGGTCTTGTGCAGGAGGGTGATGGACCGTTCGCCGGGGAGCTGGACCGGGAGGAACAGTTCCTGATCGTTGAGCCGGTCCAGCACCGTCTCGGACCCCGAGTGGTTCGCGGCCAGCGGGTTCAGGAACAGGCTGCCGGTGCTCCAGATCCCATCCGTGCTGAGGACGGCCACGCGCACCTGCCGGACGGGGACGGCGAGCTGCATGGCGTCAGTTGAGATACTCTTTCAGGCGGCGTTGCCGGGCCAGGGCCCAGAGCTGGCGCTTGGCCCGCTCCTCGATCTGGCGGATGCGCTCGCGGGACAGCCGCAGGCGCCTGCCCACCTCCTCCAGCGTCATCGGGTCCTCCGCCCCCAGGCCGTAGCGGAGCTCGATGACCTTGCGCTCCCGATCCTTCAGCCCGGCCACCAGCCGCTTCACGTCCTCCCGTAGAGATTGGTGGATCAACTCCTCGTCGGCCGGCGGCGCGGCGGCCTGCTGGTACAGGCGGAGGAGGAGCCGTTCCTCGTTCTGCAGCTCGTCGTCCAGCGAGGCCCCTGCGGCCTGGACCCGCAGCACGTCCTCCAGCTCCTCCGGCGCCACCCGGAGGGCCCGGGCCACATCCCGCTCGCTGGGCTCCCTCTGCTGCGCCTGGGCTAGGTCGGTCCACGCCTCCTTGGCCTTGGCGACGAGGCGCGCCTTGCGCAACGGCAGGCGCACGCCGCTCCGGCTGGTGGCCAGCGCCTGCATGATGGCCTGCCGGATCCACCAGACGGCATAAGTGATGAACTTCACCCCGTGATCCGGCAGGTAGCGGCGCGCCGCCTCCAGCAGGCCCAGGTTGCCCTCGTTGATCAGGTCCGAGAGGGAGAGCCCATGGCCCTGGTACTTGCGCGCCTGCTGGACCACGAAGCGGAGATTGGCCTCTACCAACCTCTTCAGGGCCCGCTCGTCACCCCGGCGGACCTGGGCGGCCAGCTTCAGCTCCTCGGCCTTGGGGATCAAGGGAATGGCGCGGATGCCCTTGAGGTAGGAGGCCAGCCCCTCGTCGCTGACCTCGCCGTAGAAGCCCGGCCCGCGCCCCGCCATGGCCCCCACAGAGCCTCCTCCCGAAGCGCCCGGCGCCTTCCAGCACCCGGCCAGACTCCCCCGGATTCCCACGACGATCCCCGGCCCGCGGGCGGCCCCGGCCCGGCGCTGCGCGGGCGGCCCTTCGGGCGGGCTTTTCTTCTACCATGCGAACCGGGGGCTGTCAATTTGCCGCCGGGGCGTGCCGCCGGGGCGCGGCCGCCGCCTTTGGGTCCGTCACACGGGCCCGCGCAAGCCGCCCCTACCCGGCGGCGGCGGAGGGGAAGGCCCGGACGCGCGGCGGCGCGCGCCCATTGCGGAATGCGTGCTTCGACAAGCTGCTCAGCACGCCCTGAGCCGTTCGGCTGAGCTCACGACGAAGCCCGTCGAAGGACGGATTGCGGAATGCGGAATGGGCAGCCCGGTACGCCGCGGCGCCACCGCTCCGGCAGCGTCGGGGGCGGGGAAACGTGTCGGGCCTTCCGGCCAGCCCCCGGCGGGTTTCGGCGGCCTGCTAACGATCGTCGGGCGGGGGCGCGCCTCCCGGCGTCTCCTCGACCAGACCGGCGCTCCCCAATAGGTAGCGTGCGCCCCGCAGCTCGTACCGGTAGGGCCGCCCCCACGGGTCCTTCAGCGCGCTGGCGTCCGCCAGCCCGCGCCGGACCAGCGCCTGCAGGTCGGGCGGATAACCGCCCACCTCGGCGAGGTACTGGTCCAGGGACTGGGCCAGCGCGGCCATCCCCGCCCGCGCGCGGACCACCTTCAGGGGATCCGCCGGGGAGGGGGAGGAGAAGGGCGCCCACGGCCGGAACACGAGGAGGTTCAGCGCCAGCCACACGCCCAGCGCGCCCCACCCGGTCCAGCCGGTCCAAGCGATGGCGAAGCGCCTGGCCGCCGCTGCCTTTGCCGGGGCCGCGGCGGCCCGCTCCCCTCCCGTGTCCGGGGCCAACCCGACGATGCCGGACTCCACGAGGGAGGCGAGGGCCTTGCAGGCCTCGAACTCGCCCAGCCCGCTGGCGTCCGCCACATCCACCGCCCGCCTCCGGCCATCCACCAGCGCCAGGACGCGGCACTCCCGTTCCGACAGCGCGCTCAGGTCGATCTCTTCATTCGGGCGCGACAGTTGGAAGACCCCCTCCAGGCGCGGGATCCGCCGGGCGACGGCCGGCCATTCATCCAGCCGACGGAAGCCCTCCAGGAGGAGCGTCTGGGTCGTCAGGGGCGGGATGCGCCCCTCACCCGGGTCCAGGCTGGTCCGGGTCTCGAACCGATAGGTCCCCTCCCGCCACCCCAGAAGCCGATAGAGGTGCTCCTGGACCTCCAACGCCACGGCCTGGTCCCACGCCTCCTTCGGGATCAAGCGCCGCTGGGCCAGGACATTCCACAGGCGCTGCCCCGTCTCGGCCTGCGCCTGCTCGGCCTCCTCCATCTGGGCCTCCGTCACCAGCCCTCGTAAGGGCAACAGGCGGCGCATCCGGTCCTCCAGCGGTTGGCGGGGGAAGCGTGCCCCCACCACCGCCCCGCCCTGAAAATACACGGTGGCCGCGTCATCCGGTGCATCCAGCGTCAGCACGCCGGTCTTCCGCTGCAGCGAGATGAGCTGCAGGATGTCCGGCAGGGCGAAATCCTTGAGGGTGCCTTCGAACGCCATCAGGCCTCCTCGACGCGCACCAGCCGGGCGGCCCGGAGAACGGAAACGCCGGAGAGGGTCAAGAGGAGTGGGACCTCCGTGGCGACCCCCAGCAGCCAGGACATCTCGGGCGGGAGGGGAAGCGGCCCCCAGAACAGGTGCCCCACGACGAGCTGGGACAGCAGGAAGAGGGTCGGCAGGAGGAGGAGCAGGCCGCCCACCGTCCGACCCAGGTAGAGGTGCCCGAGCCCCGGGAAGGGGGCCAGGATGCCGACGGTCCGGCGCCGGCGTTCCTGGAACTGCTCCACCTCCCAGCGGCGCTGGATCTTCAGCGAGCCCCCGATCCCCTGCCGGAGGTGCACCACGGCGGCGCAGGCCGCGCAGAGCGCGCCGACCGGCACGCTCGCCTGGCAGCGGGGACAGAACACCTTGCCGCACTGCTGGCACGCGCGGGCCTGGGCCACGCGCGCCCCCCAGCGGGCCATCCCCCAGAAGGCCAGCAGGATGACCCCCGCGGCCGCGGGCAGCGCGAGCAGGGGAAACCGCCCGACGGTCCGGGCCCCGATGGCGGCCGCGAGGACCCTTTCCCGCGGCCCCCCGGGGGCCAGGGCCTCGCGGAGATCCGCCTCGCCCAGCCGCTCGTCGGCCAGGAAGCCGCCGGCCCGCGCCAGTCGCGGGGAGGACACCACCGAGAGCAGATGGGGATCCAGCCGGAAGGCCTCCTCGAATTCCTGCCGGGCCCGCTCGAACTCGAGGCGCTCCAGGGCGATGAAGGCGATGTTGCGGTGGGCCAGCGCGGAATTCGCCGGCGGCGCCCCGGCCTTCTCGTACGCCGCCAGCGCTCCGTCCCTGTCCCCCTGCAGGTGGCGGACGTTGCCCAGGGCCACCCAGGGGGCCGGACGCCCCGGCGCCATGGCGGTGGCCCGCACCAGTTCCCGCGCCGCCGCCGTCAGTTCGCCGCGGCGCTTGTACGCCAACCCCAGGAGGTAGGGCGGGATGTACGTGTCCGGATTTTCCAGCATCCACCGCCTGACCTGCGCCACGCACTCCTCGCCCCGCGCCCCCGCCTCCATGTCCTCGGCCAGGACGGCCTTGGGCGAGCCGCTGGTCAGGTCATCGCGCGCAACCTGGCGGTAGGCGGCGGGAAGCAGGCAGAGGACCAGCACCATGGCGGAGACGGCCAGGCGATCCCGGCGGCGAAGGTAGGGGGCGCAGAGGACCAGGAGCAGGAGGGCGCCCCAGAAGATGCCGAGGCCCACGACCACGGGGACGAGGAGGGCCGTCAGCAGGGCGGCCCGCGCGGCGGGGGTGAGACGCTGCCGGGACAGGTGGCGTGCGTCGTGGGCCGCCAGCCGGCGGCAGCGGATGACCACGATGGCGGCCAGCACGCCCAGGCCGAGATGGAAGGCGCGGATGGCGTCGCCCAGGAGGTTGCCCAGGAGGAGCTGCCGGGTCTCGCGCGACTGCCAGGCCAGGACGGTCCCATCGGCAAGGAACCGCAGCGCCCGGGGGAGGTTCCCCTTCTCGAGCCGCCACAGCAGTCTGGCCATCAGGTAGTACGGGGTGGCCTGGGAGGGGTCGCTGTCGATGCTGCGCTCCAGGAGGATGGCGGCCTCCTGGAAACTCCCGCGGCCCAGCGCCAGGCGCGCCCGCCGGACGAGCCGGTCCCCCAGCTGGGGGAACTGCATCAGGCCCCAGCCGAGATAGATCTCCTGGAGGGCGCTGAGCTCGGCGTCGGCCTCGGGGAACTGCCCCCGATCCAGGTAGGCCTCCCAGAGGAGCCAATGGATCAGCGGCTGGTTCCTGGCGGCGGCAGCGGCGCGGTTGAAATCCGCCCCGGCGCCGGGGTCGCCGGCCCGGTGGCGGACCTCGCCCACGGCCCAGTGGTAGAACGGGTTGCCCGCCTCGCCCCGCTCCAGGGCCTGGAGTTGTTGCCGCAGGCCGGCCGCCGCCTCCGGCCCCAGGGGCGCCTTGGCCGCCGGGTCCAACGCCTCGGCCAGGCCGCGCACCCGGTCCATCAGGCGGGCGCGCAGGGCGTGGGCCTGGGCGATTTCCTCGGCCGGGTAGAAGCAGGAGGCGACCGCGGCCTCCGGCGCGCACAGCCACGCCGCGGCCAGGAGCCCGGCCGCCGGGATCACCCCCCGCCACCCCGCCGGCAACCTCTCCGCCCGATGGCGCTGCGGCCGCGCCGGGCCGGGGCGGGGGATCACGCCGGGGGCGGCCCCAGGCCCTATAGCCTTCGGGAATTCTCTCACGGGCTCTCCGTCCTGGATCCCCCGCCGCGGGTCCCCTTCTTGGCGCCGGCCGCGGGCCGGACGCGCAGGGGCGTGCCGGGGCCGGCCCCCAGCAGGAGGGCGG
>DASPOZ010000361.1:0-3774 GCA_035625755.1 Candidatus Sulfotelmatobacter sp. | reverse complement strand
CCGGGTGCGGATGGCCTCCTCATCGAGGTGCCCCAGGATGAACCGCTGCCCGGCCGCCCCCATCCGCGCCGCCAGGTCTTCATCCCCCAGCAATTGCACGAGCCGCTCGGCGATCTGATCCGGGCGACGGGGCTCCACGATGAAGCCGGTGGTCCCATCCTGGATCACCTCCGCCGTGCCCTGGGTATCGGTGGCCACCGCCGGCCTCCCCGCCGCCAAGGCCTCCACCAGCACCCCGGCCCGGTCTTCCCAGAGGGAGGGGAGGACGAAGACATCGCACGCCCTGAAGTACTCGGGGACCTCCCCCGGCTGGATGAAGCCCGCGAAGGCCACGTTCCGTTCCACCCGCAGCTCGTGGCACAGCCGCCTCAACATCTCCTCCTCGGATCCATTCCCCCCGATGAGGAAGAGGGTTTCGGGGTACCGCTCCACCACCGGGGGAACGGCCCGCAGCAGGGTGGCCACGTCCTTCTGGGATTCCAGCCGGCCGACGTAGAGGACGATCTTCGCGAACCCCTCGGCGGCATACCGCGCCCTCACCCGGGCCCCGTCCGCCGCCACGAAGCGCTCCACCCCCTTGATGTTGGGGACCACGAAGATCCTGTCGCCGGGGATGCCCATCCGCCGCACGAGCTTGGCCTTGTTGGCGGCGGAGATGACCCGCACGCTGTCGGCCTGGCGCAGGAGCCAGGTCGCGTAGGGATAGACGAGCCGGTTCCGGACCCGATCGTGCAACCACAACGGGTTCTCTACGATATCCCCCATATACTGGACGCACATGGGAATGCCGAACCGCCTCCGGATCAGGAACCCGGCGATGGCCGAGCTGAAGGGATCGTCACACACCGTCAGGTCCACCGGGCGGCTCCGCGCCACCGCGGCGGCCGCGCCCAGGAGGTCCCGGAAGCCGGTGGCCCGCGAGGCGGAGCGCGTGGGGTGGAAGTGGATCCCGCGGTCCGATCCATCGGGCAGGACCGTGGGGAGGAGCCCCGGCACTTGCGCCGTGCGCAGGATCACGTGCAGTCCCCCCGTGGGCGGCCAGTGTTTTACGTGGTATTCCAGGACATCGTGTGCCTGTTGCAGGCCGTAATTCGTCCCGAGGAACAGGAGCTGCAATCCTCCTGCCGGGGATGTTCCAGACACCGCCGGGCCTGCCGCCCGGGCGCCCATCGCCGCCGCACTCACTCGGCGTCCTCCGTTCATGGCCGCCCCGCGTCGCCACCCAGGGCGGCGTGGGCCGCCGCCGGGCGGTCCCAGGGCCTGGCCTGGGCGATGGCACGGAAGAGCGCCTCCGCCGCCATGGCATTCCCCCGGGGAGACCAGTGACCATCGCAGGAGTTGTGCAGCGCCTCCCACCGCCCTCCCTCCCGGGCCAGGGAACTGCGGAATTCCGACAGGAGGGACAGGTACCAGATCCCCTCCTGGCCGGCGAAGGCCCGCAACGTCCTGTCCGGCTTCTCCAGGTCGAGGCGGTCCCACCCCGCGCGATAGAAGCGGGCCAACTCTTCCTTGCCGGCGAGCTCGGCGGCCGCCGGAAGGACCGCCAGCAGGAAGCGCGCCCCGTGCTGCTCGGCCTCATCGCGCGTCTTGCGGATCAGCGCCTCCGTGATGGCCCAGGCCTCACGCCACGGCGCCGGCTCTTCCGGAAGATAGACCTGGAAACTCAAGGGGGGCAGGCCCCGGGACCCGGGCGGCATCCCCCATTGCCAGCTCGCGTGCGCCTCAACCTTCCCCGGCTCCTTCCGCCGTTGGGCCACTGCGCCCAGGCGCCATACGAGGGCGTTGAGGGCCGGGACGTCGTTGATCTTCTCCCAGAGCCAGCGGAACGTGCGGACGTCCCGCAGGATCCGCTTCGCCCCCTCCGCGGGCGGGGCCTGGAAGGGGACTTCCCGCAGGGCGCCCCCCTCGTCCAGCACGAAGTGGGGCTTGTCTGTGACGCCGCCGAGCCGCGGGTAGTTCTCCTGGAAGTCGTTGCCCGTGAAGAAGGCCAGGACCACCAGGTCGGGCCGGTACCGTTGCCCCACGTACCGGAGGGCCAGATACTCCTGATCCGTCGAGTAGCCCACGACCCCCAGGTTGATCACCTCGAAGGTCCGGCCCAGCTTCGCCCCGTTCAGGAGCCGTTCCAGCACCCGGGGGTACGATTCCTCCAGCTCCACCTGGAAGTTCTCCGTCATGGAATCCCCCAGGACGAGGATCCGGTAGACCCCTTCCGGCTTGGCGATGGGCCGCTCCACGTCGCGCAGGCCATCCCCATTGATCCTGACGCGGGCGCGGAAGCACGATTTCTCGAACCACCCCTCCGCGTGCGGCTGGTGGAACCACCCCAGCCGCGCGTCCCGCACCAGGAATTCGGAGGAACCGTACCCGGCGGCCCGGAGGTAGGCCTCCAGGGGGGCCAGGCCCAGCAGCATCCCGCCCAGGGCCAGTGCGATGCCCAGCAGGGCCTTGCGGACCCGTCTCATCTGCCTCGGCCTCTCTGCCCCATCATGGGGTGCGCGCCCGGATCAGCCGCGAACACCGGCGGCCTCCGGGGTTCCCGCGGGCGCCCCCTCGAACAGCTCCCGGTTCGCGATCACCCACGCCCACAGCCGGGCCACCCCCTCCTCCACCGAAGTCTTCGGGCTCCAGCCCAGCTCCGCCTCGGCCCTGGTGAGATCGCAGACGAAGACCGGCTGATCGCCCGGCCGCCAGTCGGCGAACTGGCGCGGGATCGGCCGGCCGCTCAGCCGTTCCAGGTGCCGCAGGAGTTCCAGGAGCGACAGGGTGTGGGAAGGGCCGCCGCCGATGTTGTAGGCGCGGCCGCTGACCCGATCGATGCGCTCCACGGCCCGCAGGTAGCAGTCGATCAGGTCGTCCACGTACAGCACGTCCCGCACCTGCTTGCCGTCCCCGTAGATGGTGAGGGGCAACCCCAGGGCCGCGGCGATGGTGAACCACGCCACCCACCCCTGGTCCTCCACGCCGAACTGCCGCGTCCCGTAGATGCACGACTGCCGGAAGGTCACCGTGCGCAGGCCGTAGATGCGGGCATAGTCCCGCACGTACTGGTCCCCCGCGCCCTTGGAGCAGCCGTAGGGGGAATGGAAATCCAGACACCGCGCCTCCGAGATCCCCTGCGGGTAGTCGGCGTATCGGTACCGGCCCTCCGCTTCCACCACCCGCACATCCTCCATCCCGCCGTACACCTTATTGGTGGAGGCGTTCAGGAGGATGGCCTCCGGGCAGCACAGCCGCACCGCCTCGCAGACGTTGAACGTCCCCAGGGCGTTGGCCTCGAAATCCGCCCGCGGATCCAGCACCGAGGTCGTGACCGCCACCTGGGCCGCCAGATGGAGGACCACGTCGAACCGCAGCCCCAGGATCCGCTTGAGATGGCGGAAGTCCTTGACGTCGGCGAACACGGACGTCACCGGCCCGTGCCGCCGCAGCCAGGCCAGGTTCTCCGTGGCCCCCTTGCGCGAGAGGTTGTCCAGCACCACCACATCGTGCCCCTCCGCGGCCAGCCGGCGCGCGGCGTTACACCCGATGAACCCCGCCCCACCCGTGATGAGCCAACGCATCGTCGTCTCCTCGCGTCGATGCCGGTTGAGATGGCCGGCGATCCGATTTGTTTTCCAGACCCGCTCACTAGGTGCGTCTCAACAAGTCGCGCCACTCACATCCGCGCGTCGACGAACGTCTTGTCCCCGGTGCGAGCCCCGCGAAGCCGCACCCTTGCCGTAACGTCGCCGCCCGAGACCGCCCGACAAAGAAGATCGCCAACGTCCCTCT
>DASPOZ010000360.1:0-2079 GCA_035625755.1 Candidatus Sulfotelmatobacter sp. | reverse complement strand
CTTCGATGCGGGCGAGGGGCTCAGCGAACACACGGCGCCCTTCGATGCCCTCGTGCTTATGTGCAAGGGGACGTCCTAGGTTTCGTAGACTTATTGCGTCGGGGGGAGTGCCTTCGCGTATGTTCGCCGGTGCCCTGAGGGCGTTGCGCATGCCCTTCGGGAGCCATCGCAGTCGTCAGGCGGCCGCCGCCGGGCCCACGGGGTACGGGTGGAGGTTCTTCGAGGGAACGAGGTGTTGGGAGACGCGGGGCCGATGAAGGGGCGCAACCCATGGACCGGGTACCAGTGGGCGATGCTCGGGTTGTTGTTCCTCTCGGGCGTGTTCGCCCACATGGATCGGGTCAGCATCTCGGTCGTCATGCCCACGCTCATCGAGGAGTTCCACCTGACGAAGGCGGCGGCGGGCTGGCTGCTCTCGGCCTTCAACTGGGCCTACGCGCTCTCCCTGCTGGCGGCGGGGCCCCTGGTGGACTGGCTGAAGCCGCGCATCATCTACCCGGCGGGTGTGGGACTCTGGTCGGCGGCGACCATCGCCTGCGGCCTGTCCTCCCACGCCGGCCCCCTGGCCGCGTTCCGGGTCCTGCTGGGCATCGGGGAGGCGGCCTACATCCCCTCCGGCGCAAAGGTGATCTCCCGCATCTATCGCAAAGACGACCGCGCCAAGGTGGTCGGGGTGTTCTTCGCCGGCAACCGGGTAGGCCTCACCCTCGGCGTGCCGCTGGCCGCGCTGGTGCTCCACGCCTGGGGCTGGAACTACGTTTTTTTCGTCGCGGGGGGCATCAGCTTGCTGTGGTTGGCCCTCTGGCTGCCCATCTATCGTGAAACTCGGGGGGTGCTGGAGCCGGGCGTCGCAGAGGTCCGCCCGCCCGGCGTCACCTGGGCCTCGCTCTTGCGGCATCGCTCCACCTGGGCCCTGGTGCTCGGCCACGCGGGCTACCTCTACATGTACTACGTCTTCGTCACCTGGCTGCCCAGCTACCTGATCCTGCAGCGCCACATGAGCGTCCTCCGGACGGGGGTCGTCGGCATGTTGCCGTTCCTGGTCATGGTGGCCACGACGATCCTGGGCGGGTGGGCGGCGGACCGGTTGATCCGGGCCCGGCACGACACCACGCGGGTGCGCAAGCTGTTCGCCGTCGGCGGCCTGTTCCTGGCCACGGGCTTCGTCGCCGCGGCCGCCTACGCCGAGGCGACGGTCCCAGCGGTGACGCTGCTCATCCTCTCCATGGGCTGCCTCAGCCTCACCACGGCCAACGTCAACGCGATGCCCATCGACCTGGCCCCGCGCCACATCGTCAGTTCGCTCACCTCGCTGCAGAACTTCGGCGGCAACGTCGGCGGGGCGCTGGGGCCCGTGATCACCGGGATCCTCTTCGGCGCCACGGGCGACTTTCGGGTGCCCCTGCTGGTGACGGGCGCCGTGGCCCTGGTCTTCGGCGGCGGCGCCTACGGGCTGCTGATGGGCCGGCTGGAGCCCACCATCGGCATCGGCGGGGGACAGCCGAAGGCGTGAGGGCGGCGGGACCGGCGGCGACCGCCGTCGCCGAGAAGGGGAGCTGTGATGCCAGTAACTAAAGGCGCCGGGGGTGAGCTGGTGGGCGTGCTATCCCAGGCGGACGTGGTTCAGTATCAAGCGGGCGCGGTGGTGAGCCGGACGCTCATCAAGATGGCGGCGGGCACGGTGACGGCGTTCGCGTTCGATGCGGGTGAGGGGCTCAGCGAGCACACGGCGCCCTTCGATGCGCTCGTGCTGATGGTCGAGGGCGAGGCAGAGATATCTATCGCTGGAACGCCACACAGGGTGAAGGCGGGAGAGCTATTGAGGCTTCCGGCGCACCAACCCCACGCCCTGAAGGCCGTCACGCGGTTCAAAATGATCCTCGTGATGATCAAGGCGTAGCCCTGGACTCCCAAGAGGTGCGGGCAATCTGGGCCCCCGGGGCCCTCGTGGAGGTCCGGGCCTCGACGGTGAATGGCGGATGGCGGGCCAGGAGCAGGGGGAAGGGAAGATGGCGGTGGTCATTGATGCCTTGATGCCCGGCGATTGGGACGCGGTTCGCGCCATCTATGCGGAAGGGA
>DASPOZ010000359.1:0-7539 GCA_035625755.1 Candidatus Sulfotelmatobacter sp. | reverse complement strand
CGGCGCGCGCAGCGCCGACTGAGGCGTACGCCGGGTACGCCGCAGGGAGCGCGCGAGCGCGCCAACGCCGCAGGTGGGCCTTTTTCAGCAGCCTGCTAGAGGTACTGGCCGTAGCGGATCTTCTCGACCAATTCCTTGGTGCGGCGGTGTTCTTCGATCACCCGCTGCAGATCGTCGGTGGTGACGAGCCCGGCGGGGGCCCCGCTTCCCTCGAGGCGGACCTTCTCCTCGAGGGCACGCTGGATGATCTCCGCCAGGTCGGCCCCGCTCATCTTGGCGGTGCGGGGGGTCAGGGCGTCGTAGGTGATGGGGGCGAAGATGGTGCGGCCGGCCAGGCGCTCGGCCCGGGCGAGGTGCAGGCGGAAGATCTCCTCCCGCTCGTCCGCCTCGGGGAGAGGCACCTCGATGAGCCGATCGAAGCGGCCCCGCCGGATGAGGGCGGGATCCAGCAGGTCGGCCCGGTCGATGGAGGCGAGGGTCAGCGTCTGCTCGCGTTCCACGAGGTCGTCCAGGTTCTCGGAGAGGGTGGCGACCAGGCGGCGCCCGCAGCCCCGCAGTTCCTCCGGGAACGCCGCCCGGTCGAAGGGCAACACCTCCAGCTCGTCCAGGTACAGGATACTGCGGCCGTTCTCCTGCAGGGCGGCGAAGATCTCCTGGAAGATCTCGCCGCACTCGGCAGGCCACTTGGTGAAGATGTTGCCGACGTGGACGTGGAAGAAGATGGCGTTGGCCTGAGAGGCGAGCGCCTTGGCCAGCAGCGTCTTCCCGGTGCCGGGCGGGCCGTAGAGGAGCACGCCGTTGGGCGGCTTCGTGCCCCACTTGCGGTGGAGCTCCGGGGCGGTGAGGGCGAAGGCCAACCCCTGGATCTCCCGCTTGGCGTTGGCGAGCCCGCCGATGTCCTGCAGGCGGACGTCCACCTCCGTGTTGATCTCCAGCTTGCCACGCATCTCGCCGAACTTCTTGGCGAGGCGGCCCACGAAGTCCTCGAGGCGGCGTTTCAGCACCGGGGATGCGGCGGGCGCCATGGGTCTCTCCCGTAGCAGGTGGCTGAAAAGACCCGCTCTTCCGTAGGCCGCTCAATCCCGCCGAAGGCCCACATGAAGGCCCAGGTCCAAGGCGATCCGCGAGGTGCGGGCACCCGCCGCCGGCGGGTCGGGGGCGTGCTGGACCCTGCGTCGGAGCCCAGCCGACCCCGTCGCGGCAGCGGGGGAAGGTGTTGGGCCTCTTTCAGCGGGCGACGAGCGGTGGGGCATCGTACCGCTCCCCGCGGCCCCAAGGCAAGGAGAAAGGCGGCGCGGTGGCCCGCCACGCGACCGACGGGGCGGCCCCCGGCCGGGACCCCGAGGGGCCCCGGAGGGATCTTTATCACACGCGCTCAGCCTTCCAGCAGCCGGCGCATCATGCGGGCGTTGGTCACCGCCTGCCCGGCGGCGTGGTTGTTGAAGAAGACGAGGGTCGTGGTGCTCGCGCTTTCGAGGCCGCGGATCTTGCTCACCCAGGGCCGGAGCTCATCCTCCGTATAGAGGTAGTCGTACCGTTCCCAGGCCTCGGCGTGCCGCCACCAGCGGGCCGCGTTGCGCCCGTGGAATCGCACGTAGGCCACGGGCCCGGTGGCCACGGCCTCGGGCGGGAGCAGGCCGGGGAGCTGCGGTTCGTCCACGCAGCAGAAGCCCAGGCGGTGGCCCCGGAGCCAGGTGAAGGTGTCCTCGCTGACCCAGCGGCGGTGGCGGAACTCCACCACGGCCGGCAGGTCGTCCAGCCCCCGGCGCAGGCTCAGCAGGTGGGCGGCGGCCTCGGGGCCCGGCTTGAAGGAGAAGGGGAACTGGAGGAGGACGCAGCCCAGGGTCCCCGAGGCCTCCATCGGCTTGAGGGCCTCGCGGAAGCGGGGGAGGGCCTCGGCCGCCTTGGCCCGGTCGTGGGTCAACTCCTGGGGGGCCTTCACGGCGAAGGTGAGCCTCCCGCCGGCGCGGCGCACGATGGCCTCCAGCATGCGGGCCGTGGGGATGCGGTAGTAGGTGGAGTTCAGCTCCACGGCGGGGAAGGCGTCCGCGTAGAAGGCCAGCATCCGGTCCTGAGGGAGGCGGTCCGGGTAGAAGGCGCCGCGCCACTCGGGGTAGCTGTACCCGCTGGTGCCGACCAGGATCATGCCGCCGTGACCCCTCCCGGCCGCCCGGGGCCGAGCCAGGAAGCCGCACGGGACCGGAAGACGCCGGCCGGAAGGATGCCGCTGCGTTCCCCTGGCGCCGACGGAGGCCGACTAGGGAGGCCCCTCCGGGGCCGCGCGGTAGGTGCCCGTCCGCCGCGCTCGGGGCCGGGCCGGGAGCATAGCAGGATGCTGAAAAAACTCTCTTTTCCGCAGGCTGCTCAAAAAGGCCCAGGTGCAAGGCGGCGGGCGATGCGAGGCGCGAGGCGTACTTGGTCCGTACGTCGCAGCGCCGCGCGAGCGCGCCAACGCCGCAGATGGGCCTTTTTCAGCAGCCTGCTACAATCTGCGCAGGACCCCGATCACCTTGCCGACGATCTGCAGGCGGGGGTCGGCCCGGCGCACGGCGATGGGCTTCATGGCGGGGTTCTCGGCCTTGAGGAGGACCTGATCCCCCTTGAACAGGAGGCGCTTCACCGTGGCCTCCTCGTTCAGCAGGGCCACCACGATGTCCCCGTGCTCCGCGGAGGCCTGGCGCCGGACCAGGGCGTAGTCGCCGGGCAGGATGTGGGCGTCCACCATGCTCTCGCCCTGGACGCGGAGCAGGAAGGTCTCACCCCCGTTCACCCACTCGGGGCTGAGCCAGAGGCTCCCCTCGATGTTCTGGACGGCCAGCAGGGGGTCGCCGGCGGCCACCCGGCCCAGGATGGGCACCGCCACCCCGCGGGGGTGGGCGGGGGATCCGCCTTCATCCAGGATCTCCAGGGAGCGGGATTTGGACGATCGGCGGCGCAGATAGCCCTTGCGTTCCAGGGCCTTCAGGTGGTCGAAGACGCTGCGGGGCACGAACCCGAAGTGGGCCCCGATCTCACGCACCGTGGGAGGGTAGCCGTTCTCGGCGGCGAAGCCGCGGACGAAGTTCAGCACCTGGCGCTGGCGCGCCGTGAGGGCCCTGCGAGCCTGACCGATCACCGCCTTCACCATTTTTTCAAAATACTATACGGACGTATGGCTGTCAAGGCGAAAAAAAGGCCCGGCGGCGGACGGCCGCGGGGCCGGGACGGCGGGGACTTCCCTCAAGAAAAGAGGGCGGGGCGCATCCGCCGGAGCATCTCCACGCCCTTCACCTCGGTCTCGAACAGCGGCAGGATCGCGCGCACGGCCCCATCGAATTTCTGCCAGACCTCCTGCATGTACTGCTCCTGCATCTGCACCCGGTTCCGCACGAACTCGGCCGACTGGGCGGTGACCGTCTCCTTGGGGATCAGCATGTTCACGATGACCCCGCCCACCGGGATGCCGAAGTCCTTGAACCAGCTGATGAAGCGGGTGATCACGGCGATGGGCAGGGCCTCGGGCAGGGTGACGAAGAAGAAGGCCGTCTTCTCCGCGTCCGTGAGGAGCTCCTTGGCGTGGGCCATCCGGTCCTTGAAGGAGAGGAGGTACTCCATCAACGGGTCCTTCTCCTCCTGCTGCTTGCGGAAGGAGAGGAGCTGCCGCAGGCTCTTGGCCTCCTCGCGGCTCTTGAGCATCTTGCCCACCCACAGCGAGTACACCTTGGACATGCCCAGCAGGCGCCGCGCGTTGGCGGTGGGGGCCGTGTCGAACACGTAGACGTCGAACTCGTCCTTGAAGATCAGGTCGATCATGTTCTCGAACATGGCCGACTCTTCGAAGGCCGGGTTCATGGTGGCGGACTCCACGAATTCGTCCGCCTTGGTCCCGATGTCGGCGAACTTCAGGAACCAGTTGATCTTCTCCCGGATCTCGTTCTTGGAGCGCTCGATGGTGTCCCGGGTGTCGATCTCGAAGGCGGACAGGTTGGGCACCCCCTGCACGGGCACCACCTTCCCGAAGACGTCCTGGCCCAGGAGGCCGGAGAGGCTATGGACCGGGTTGGTGGAGGCCAGCAGGGTGCGCCGCCCGGTCTCGGCGAAGTGCAGGGCGGCGGTGCCGGCCATGACGGTCTTGCCCACGCCCCCCTTGCCGCCGAAGAAGATGTACTTCAGGCCCCGGTGCTGCTCCAGGAACTGCCGGGTGCTGGTGGTGATCTGGCTCACGCGCCCTCCCTAACAGGCCGCTGAAAAGGACCCAACGTCTCTCCCCGCTGCCCTGGCGGCAGCGGGTGCGGCGTTGGCGCGCTCGCGCGGCGCTGCGACGTACGGCCGCAGTACGCCTCCGACCCACATTCGTGGGTACCCCGCGCCTCGCGCGCCGCCTTGCATCTGGGCCCTTTTGAGTGGCCTGCGAAATCAGGAGCCTGTCAGAAGGCCCCGAACATCAGCTTGGCCATCCGTTCGATCATGGGCAGCCCGGTGATGTCCCGTTCCATCTCCGGAACGCGGGCCAGCACCTCGGCCCCGAAGGTCTTGTCGATCTCGCCCAGGTAGGTCTTCTGCATGGCGATCCGGTTCCTGAGATATTCCGGCACGTCCTGTTGCGCCAGCTCGGGGGGGACCACCCGGTTGACGATGTAGCCCGAGAGGGGAACGTCGAACTTGGCGAAGAGCCCGGCCGCCTTGGCCGTGTCCAGGATGATCATCTTCTCCGGGACGACCACGAAGAAGAAGGCGGTCTTGGCCTTGTCGGTGAGGATGCTGGAGGAGGCGTTGATGCGCTTCTGGATGTACTGGAGCTCGCTGAGGATCTTGTCCTCGTCCAACTCCTTCTCCCGCTTCATCACCGCCGCCACCTGGTCGTACTCGCGCATCTCCTGGCGGAGCTTGGTGATCTTGTCGATCCACGCGTCGTAGACCGAGGCCATGCTGAGGTAATAGAGGGCGTGGCCCAGGGGCACCAGGTCGTAGATGTAGTAGTCGTAGCCCCCCTTCACCACGATGTCCACCACCTCGTCGAAGATGGCGCTCTCCTCCATGGCCGGCTCGGCCGAGGAGGCCTGGATGTAGCTCTCGATCTCGTCGGGGATCTTCTCCATCCCGTACATGTCCAGGATCTTCTTGCGGATCTCGTTCTGGTAGTCGTGCACCCGCTTGTCCGCGTCGATCTCCTGGGCATACAGGTTGGGCATGATCTCCACGGCGCCCTTGCCGAAGATGTCCCGCTGGAAGATATCCGACAACGAGGCCTGGGGATCCACCGAAAAGACCAGGACCCGGTGGCCCTGCTTGGCCAGGTAGTAGGCGGTGGCCGCCGAGAAGGTGGTCTTGCCCAGGCCGCCCTTGCCGCCGAACATGATGTACCGCCGGTCCGGGAACTGGGTGAAGATATCTTTGAGGGCGATGGCCGGATCCTCCCTGCTAGGCCTGGAGGGCCCACCGGCGCGCTGCGGCGGCCCGGCAAGACAGAAGGGCCCGCACCGGCGTGGGCGCGGGCCAGGGATGGGGGCGGTGGCCGCCCCCGCGGTCAGGCGAGGGCGTCGGTGAGGTCCTTCTCCCGCAGCATGCGGCGCTTCCAGGTGGAGATCTGGGGCACCACGTAGGGGAGCAGACGCATGGAGTAGTAGGGCGGCAGGATGGGGACGCCCAGCATGTCGCCCATGGTGATCAGGATGAAGAGGTGCTCCATGCTGGCCCGGCTCTTGAGGGCGAAGCGGGCCGTATCGTGGGCGGCCATCCCGTAGATGAATTCCTTGGCCGCCTGCGCCGCCCCGCCGAGGGCCCCCGCCTTCCCCGCGCCCTCCGGGGCCCCTTCGGCCGGTTCCTTCTTCTTCCGCCAGAACGCCATGGCTACACCGCCCCTGCCGGCGCGGGGACCGACTCCGCCATCAGGCGGGCCAGGGCGGCTTCCACCGCCGCTTCCTGCCAGCCCACGAACTTGTCCTTCCCGTTGATGATCACCGTCGGGTACTTGCGGACCCGGTACCGGATGGCCTTCCACACGCCCTCCAGGGACTGCGGGTCCGTGATCTTGATCTGGATGCGCCCCCGGTAGCGCTCCGCGGTGGCGATCACCCAGTCGCACACGCGGGCGTAGTCCCGCTTCACGTCCTCGGGGTATTCATCCATGTCCATCTGATGCTTCTTGGCCGCCACGTCCGCTCGGTCGAAGATGACCTCGCAGTGCTGGCAGTGGGAGTAGGCCGTCAGGACGGGGGCGATGACTTCCACGAACACTGGCTTCATGCCGCGCCTCGAAGCGGGCGGCCGGGCCGGGGGACGGGCCCCGGCCCGGCCGGCGCCGGTGGAACGCTCTAGGATCCCGTGGCCGGGGCCATGGCGGGCCGGCGCGTCGCCCGCGCCCGCTGGATGGCCTTGACCCCATCGTAGGCCAGCACCAGGGCCGCGATGGCCAGGAAGAGCCCGATGGCGCCGGCCAGGTAGTTCCCGAAAATGATCACGCCGGTGGCGGTGGGCGCGGGATTGAGGGCCGCGTTGAAGGTCGCGTAGGCCGTATAGAGCAACGCGGCCACCGTGGTGATGTACAGGAACAAGAAGGGGTAGAAGGCCCAGCGGTACGGCTTGCCCTGCGTGATCAGCCACACGGTCACGATGAGCAGGGCCAGCGCGCCCATGAGCTGGTTGGCGCCGCCGAAGAGGATCCAGATCCTCTGCCAGAACCCCGTGAAGATGAGGAGGAGGGCCAGGACCACCCCGACGATGCTCCCGAAGTACATGTTCTTCATGGCCGGGAAGATGTCCCCCACGAACTCGGCGCTGGCCACGCGCATGAAGCGCAGGACGAGCTGCATCACGGTGATGGCCATGATGACCAGGAAGACCGCCCCGAAGGCCACGCCGAAGGACTCGGGGACGCCGATCTGGTTCAGCAGCTTGCCCAGGCCGCCCGCGAAGACGGCGCCGGCCCCCTTGGCCAGCTGCGCCTTGTAGCCGGCAAAGCTGCCCCAGACGCCGGCCGCGGTGATCAGCGACAGGATGCCCAGGACGCTCTCCGCGAACATGGAGCCGCCGGCCACCGGCAAGGAGTCGGTCTCCTTCTCGATCTGGCGGGAGGTGCCGGAGCTGCTCACCAGGCTATGCCAGCCCGAGACGGCGGAGCAGGCGATGGTCACGAAGAGGAACGGCCACAGGGGCGTGTCGATCCCCGCCCCCAGGATGCCCTTGACCCAGAAGCCCGAGAAGGCCGGGAAGTCCCCGAAGGTGGGCCGCCAGATGAGGACGCCCAGGCAGCCGCCCACGATGCCCAGGGCGACGATCCAGAAGGCCACGAAATTCACAGGCTGCGCGAAGCGCCAGATGGGCAGGACCGCCCCCAGGTAGCAGAAGGCCAGGCCGATGATGGCCCAGACGAACATGCGCTGGTCCACGCCCTCCCAGAGCTTCGCCGGGGTCGCCCCGCCGTTGATCGCGGTGAAGAGGTCCATCATGGGCTGGGTGGTGCACAGCCAGATCCCGGCGAAGCAGATGCCCACGGTGATCACGCTGGTCAGGATGATGTCCTGCTTCCAGCGGTAGATCATCTGCCCAGCCAGGAGCCCC
>DASPOZ010000358.1:0-7579 GCA_035625755.1 Candidatus Sulfotelmatobacter sp. | reverse complement strand
CCGCTCAACGCGCGCAGCATGGCCCGGGCCTCCGCCGCGTCGGCCGGCTTGCCCAGGGTCTTCCCCTCGCATTCCACGATGGTGTCCGCCCCCAACACGAGGCATTGCGGAATGCGGATTGCGGATTGCGGGATGGAAAGGCGGGCGGCGACCTCGCGGGCCTTGGCCAGGGCCAGGCCGGGGGCGACCTGCAGGGCCGGGCCCCCGCCGCCGTCCTCGGGAATGCCGCTGGGGACGACTTCGAAGGCGAGCCCCAGGCCCCGCAGCAGGCTCTCGCGGCGCGGCGAGGCCGAGGCCAGGACCAGGCGCAGGCTCACAGGCGCTTCCAGATGAGCAGGGAAAGCACCATGCCCAGGATGGAGGCGAGGGTGACCTTCACGCTGAAGCCCACGGTGACGACGATCACCTTGAGGTCCAGGGTGAAGGGCGGGCTCAGCCCGGGGCTCACCCCCCTGGAGAGGAGGCGTTCCAGCACGCCTCCGGGGAGCAGGACGCCGATCACCTCGCCCAGGACGCTGCCGATGAGCCCCCCCAGGATCACGATGGCCAGGAGCACCACCACGCCGTCTGCGCCCTTCACCATACCGTCCCTCAATCGTCCGGCGCGCCCGCGGGGGCGCGCCCGAGGATCAGGCCGAAGACCGCCAGGATGATGGCGCTCAGCGTCAGCGCCAGCAGCGAGAGGCGCAGTGTGGCCGACGAGACGAGGAACGCCGTGACGGCGTGAGACGCGGCGAAGAGGTAGATCAGGATCACCGCCTCCGTCTTGCGGAGGCCGAGGGAGACGAGGCGGTGGGACGAATGGTCGGTCCCGCCCTGGGAGACGGGGCGGCCCACCCGCCACCGGCAGAGCGTCACCAGGCCCGTGTCGAAGATGGGGTAGGCCAGGATGAGCACCGGGATGGCCAGGGAGGTGGGGACGGTGGGGCTCACCCAGCTCCCGAAGACGGCGAGGCTGGCCAGGATCAGGCCCAATGGCATGCTCCCGGCGTCCCCCATGAAGATGCTGGCCCCGCCCAGGTTATAGGGCAGGAAGCCCAGACAGGCCCCTGCCAGCGCGGCGCCGGCGATGGCGGTGGGGAACTGCTCCCAAGCGAGGCCCACGTAGCGTGAGGCCAGCACGGCGAAGGCCGCCGCCGAGATGCTTCCCACACCGGCCGATAGCCCGTCCATGTTGTCCAGCAGGTTGAAGGCGTTGGTGAGCCCGACGATCCAGAAGAGGGTGAAGACGTTGCTCGCCAGGCCGTCTCCCAGGAAGCTCACGCGGATACCCGAGTTGATGACCACGACCGCGGCCACCGCCTGCCCCCCCAGCTTCACCCAGGGGTGCATGCCCCGGCGGTCGTCCACCAGGCCTAGCAGGAAGACGATCAGGGCGCCGGCCAGGATCCCCCACAGGGCGCCGCGCACGTCCCGCCGCAGGAGCACCACCGCGGCGAAGGCACCCAGGATGGCGCCGCCGCCCAGCAGGGGGGTGGGCCGCTCGTGCGGCTTGCGCGCGTTGGGCCGGTCCAGGAGGCCGAAGGCGCGGGCCAGCCACCGGCAGACCGGCGTGAGGACCAGTGCGAAGACCAGGGCCGCGGCGAAGGGCCCCCCCAGGGGCCGGAGGTAGTCCAAGGGTCACAGCCTCACGACTTGGCCGCCGGTCCCGTCCAGCCCCCGGGTGGCGTTCTGGGCGTCCACGACCAGCCGGCTATGCTTCACGATCCAGGGGATGTCGAAGGCTGAGTGATGCACGGCGATGACGACGCAGTCCATCGCCCCCAGCGTCTCCTCGGTCAGGGGGACGGAGCGGAACACCGGGGGCACGGGGTCCCCGTGCAGGGAGGGCTCCTCGAGATGCAGCTCCGGCACGTAGGGATCGTGGAAGGCGACCTGGGCCCCCTTGGTCCAGAGGATCTTCAGCACCTCCACGGCGGGGGAGTTGCGGGCGTCGTCGATGTCGCGCTTGAAGGCGGCGCCCAGCACCAGCACCCTGGCCCCCTGCAGGGCCTGCCCCCGGGCGTTCAGCCCGTCCACCACCTTGCCCACGGTGTAGAAGGGCATCCCCTGGTTCACCTCGGCCGCCAGCTCGATGAACTTGGTGTAGAAGTCGTACTCCCGCGCCTTCCAGGACAGATAGTAGGGATCCACCGGGATGCAGTGCCCCCCCACCCCCGGGCCCGGGTAGAAGGGCATGAAGCCGAAGGGCTTGGTGGCCGCCGCCGCGATGACCTCCCAGATGTCGATCTTCATCCGGTCGCACAGCAGGGCCAGCTCGTTCACCAGGGCGATGTTGACGCTGCGGAAGATGTTCTCCAGCAGTTTGCACATCTCGGCCGCCTTGGGCCCGGAGACGGGGTGGATGTGCCGGGGATCGATGAGGAGGCCGAAGAGGGCCGCGGTGACGGCGGTGGACTCGGCATCGATGCCGCCCACCACCTTGGGCGTGTTGTGGGCGCCGTACTGGCGGTTCCCGGGGTCGATGCGTTCGGGGGAGAAGGCCAGGTGGAAGTCGCGCCCGGCCCTGAGGCCGCCGGCCTCCAGGATCGGCTGCACCACCTCCTCGGTGGTGCCGGGGTAGGTGGTGGACTGGAGGACCACCAGCATGCCGGGCCGCAGGTGGGCCGCCACGCCCCGGGCCGCCGCCTCCACGTAGGAGATGTCCGGGGCCTTCATCCTGGTGAAGGGGGTGGGCACGCAGATGAACGCGGCGTCCATCTCGGCGATGACCGCGTAGTCGGCCGAGGCGGTGAGGCGGCCCTCGGCCACGGCCCGCCGCACGTCCTCCGCGGCCACATCCGGGATGTAGCTTTCGCCGCGCCGGATCCGGGCCACGCGGTCGGCATTCAGGTCGATGGCCGTGGTGCGCGCGCCGGCGCGGGCGAAGCTCACCGCCAGGGGCAGCCCCACGTACCCGCAGCCGATGACGGCCACGCGCACCGTCCGGTCCTGGATCCGTTCCCGCAGCCTAGTCCCTGTCGCCGTCACGCTTCAGCTCCCAGTCGTTCATGATGTTCGATGGGCGGATCGGGATGCACCCGCTCGGTTCCCATTCCGCATTCCGCAATCCGCATTCCGCAATGGTGATCAGCGCGCGTAGTGCCTGCGGCACCAGGCAGCCGTGCGCCGCAGCCCCTCCCGGAGCCCCACCCGGGGCCGGAAGCCCAGGATGCGGCGCGCCCGCTCGATGGAAGGCACCCGCCGCTGCGTGTCCTCGAAGCCCGGGCCATAATAGCTTTCATGGGGGACGAAGACAATCTTGGACTTGGAACGGGTGACCGCCTTCACCGCCTGGGCCAGCTCCAGGATGCTGGTCTCCGCGTTGTTGCCGATGTTGAAGGCCCGGCCCTCGCCGGCCGGCACGGCGCCGGCCAGGAGCGTGCCGGCCACCGTGTCCGTCACGTAGGTGAAGCAGCGGGTCTGGCGCCCGTCCCCGTGCACGGTGAGGGGCTCGCCCTTGAGGGCCTGGCGCAGGAAGTTGGCCACCACGCTGCCGTAGCCCCGTTCGTCCAGGCGGGGGCCGTAGGAGTTGAAGTAGCGGACGATGGTGACGGGCAGGCCCTTCACGGCGTAGGCGAAGGCGAAGTGCTCGTCGATGGCCTTGGACATGGAGTAGGACCAGCGGCCCACGGCGGTGGACCCCAGGACGCGATCGTCGTCCTCCCGGAAGGGGACCTTGGGGGACTTCCCGTAGATCTCGGAGGTGGAGGCCAGGACCACCTTCTTCCAGAACTTGAAGGCGGCGTTGAGCACCACCTCGGTGCCGCGCACGTTGGTGTTGATGGCGGCCAGGGGATCGGCCACCACGTGCTTCACGCCCACCACGGCGGCCAGGTGGAAGACGACGTCCACGCCGGGGACGACCCGCTCCAGGAGGTCTTCGTGGAGGATCGAATCGTTGATGAACTGGAAGCGGGGCCGCCCCAGGCGGTGCTGGATGTTGCCTACGTTGCCCGTGGTGAAGTTGTCGATGGCCAGCACCTCGTCGCCCCGGTCCAGGAGCGCGTCCACCAGGTGCGATCCGATGTAGCCCGCCCCGCCCGTCACCAGCACCCTCATTGGCGCGTTCCCCCCTCCCGCCGCAGGCCGGCGGCCAGTTCGCGATAGAGCGCCTCCACCCGCGCCACGAGCGCCTTGGCGTCGTAGGCCGGATAGGCGGCGCGCCGGCCGGCCAGGCCCAGGGCGCTGCGCCGGTCCGGATCCGCCAGGAGCGAGGCCAGGGCGGCGGCCAGCGCGGCCGGGTCCCCCGGGGGCGCCAGGAGCCCCGTCTCGCCGTGGCGCACCACGTCCGGCACGCCCCCCACCGCCGTGGACACCACGGGCACGCCGGCGGCCATGGCCTCCAGGAGGCAGACCGGGGTCCCCTCGTTGCGCGAGGTGAGGGCCACCACGTCCAGGTCCCCGTAGAGGGCCGGTAGGTCGTCCCACCAGCCCAGGAAGTGCGCCCGGCCGCCCAGGCCGGCCTCCCCGGCCGCCGCCTCCAGCACGGCGCGCAGCGGGCCATCGCCGGCCACCACGAAGTGGGCCGCGGGATCGGCGCGGGCCACGCGGGCGGCGGCGGCGAAGAAGGTCCGGTGGTCCTTGATGGGCACGAGGCGGGCCACGATCCCCACCAGCCTGGCCTCGGGCGGGAGGCGCAGGTGCCCGCGCAGCACGCCGCGCCGCGCCTGGGCCTCCAGGAGCCGGTCCAGCTCCAGGCCCAGCGGCACCACGCTCACACGCTCGGGCCGCCCGATCCCCAGGTCCAGCAGGTCTTCTCGCTGGCCGGGGCTGAGGGCCACGATGCGCGTGGTCCGGCGCGCCAGCGCCCGCTCGATGGCGCGGAAGGCCGCGGTGACCGCCGGCGAGAAGTAGCCCCGCAGGACGTGGCCGTGGAAGGTGTGCACCGTCACCGGCACTCCCGCCAGGCGCGCCGCGATCCGCCCCAGGGTGCCCGCCTTGGCGGCGTGGGTGTGCACGATGTGCGGCCGGAAGGCGCGGAAGGCGCCGGCCAGGCGGCCCAGGGCGGCCAGGTCCCGCCCCGGGTGGATGGCCCGGCCCAGGCCGGGGACGGCGAGGGGCTCCACGCCCCGGGCCCGGGCCAGCGCCAGCATGTCCCCCTCGGCCGGGGCGGGCGCCCCCACGTACAGCCGGCTCTCGAAGGCCGCCGGGTCCAGCCCGGCGGTGAGGAGGATGGTGTGGATGGCCGGGCCGCCCACGTTCAGGCGCGAGATCACGCGGGCCACGCGGAGCCTATTCATGGGCCTGCATCCATTCCACCGTGCGGCGGATCCCCTCGGCGAAGCGCAACCCCGGCCGGTATCCCAGGAGGGCCTCGGCGCGCCCGATGGCGGCGTGCGAGTGGAGCACGTCTCCGGGGCGGCGGGGGCGGAAGATCGGCTCCAGCCGGGTCCCCAGGACGTCGTTCAGGGCCGCCACCAAGTCCAAAAGCGTGCTGTGCTCGCCGCAGGCCACGTTGCACACGGCGCCCCGCAGGGAGCCGGCGGGCGCCTCGGCCGCCAGGAGGTTCGCCGTCACGACGTTGTCCACGTAGGTGAAGTCGCGGGACTGGGTGCCGTCCCCGAAGATGGCCGGCCGCTCGCCGCGAAGCATGGCGCGGATGAACTTCGGGATCACGGCGGCGTATTCCGAGGCGGGGTCCTGGCGCGGCCCGAACACGTTGAAGTAGCGGAGGGAGACCGTCTCCAGCCCGTACACCCCGGCGAAGACGCTGCAGTAATGCTCCCCGGCCAGTTTGGAGACGGCGTAGGGCGAGAGGGGGGCGGGCGGCATGTCTTCCCGCTTGGGCAGCGTGGGGGTGTCCCCGTACACCGAGGACGACGAGGCGTACACGACGCGCCGCACCCCCGCGGCCCGGGACGCCCAGAGCACGTGCAGCGTCCCCGTGACGTTGGCCTCGTGGGTGGCCAGGGGGTCCGCCACGGAGCGGGGCACGGAGCCGAGGGCCCCCTGGTGCAGGACCACCTCCACGCCCTCCAGCGCCTTCTCCACGTCGGCCGGGCGGCACAGGTCGCCCTCGATGAGCTCCACCCGGCCCTCGATGCCGCTCAGGTTGGCCCGGCGGCCCGTGGCGAAGTTGTCCAGCACGCGCACACGGTGCCCCCGCCGCACCAATTCGTGGGCGATGTTGGAGCCGATGAAGCCCGCCCCGCCCGTGACCAGGTAGGTGGTCACCCTCTGGGCTCCCGGCCGGAGGGCGTGCCCGGGCCGTCCAAGAGCGCTTCGTACATCGCCTCGGTTCGCCGAACCATCTGCTCCACGGTAAAGTCCCGCTCCACCAGTTCGCGCCCGGCGCGCCCGACGGCCTTGCTGCGTTCCAGGTCCTCGAAAATTTCCCCAAATCTCTGCGCCAGCGCCCCGGCGTCGCGCGACCGCGCCAGAAACCCCGTCTTCCCGTCGAGGATGACCTCGGTCACCCCCCCGCTGGCGGTCGCCAGGCAGGGGGTGGTCATGCTCATGGCCTCCAAGAGCGATCCGGGCAGGCCCTCCTCCGTCGAGGCGAGGGCGAAACAATCGGCGAGGGCCAGGAACGGCGCGACGTCGTCCCGGGCCCCGGCGAAGACCACCCGGTCCGCGATCCCCAGGCGCACCGCCTCGGCATACAGCGCGGAGCGGAACGGGCCATCGCCGACCAGGATCAGCCGGTGGGGCCGCCCCTGCGCCATGCGCAGTTTCAGGGCCTCCAGCAGGTATTCCTGGCCCTTGTATTTGTCCAGGCGCCCCACACTCACCACCAGCGGTTCGCCCCCGGGGATTCCGAGGGCCGCGCGGAAGCTTTCATCGGGAACCTGCGGGGCGAAGGCCTTGGTATCGACCCCCGTCGGGACCATCCAGACGCGCCCGCCGGGGGCGCGCTCACGTTCCACCAGCTTCTTCCGGACGGCCTCCGCGTTCGCGTAGTGAGCGTCGGGCCACCCGGCCGTCCACCGGTCGAGGGCCACTCGGAGTCCAGGTTTGGCGGATTCCACGCTGGCCTCTGAGACGATGACGACCGGCAGGCGGCAGAGTTTCTTGCCGACGACCTTCGCCAGCAGGTTCGCGTGGAAGTTGAACGCGTGGAACACCTGCGGCCGCACCCGCCGCAGGTAAGCCCACAGCCGGAGCGGCGCCAAGGGAGTAAACTTGCGCCGGACCCCCAGCGTGTCCACCGGCACGTCGGCGGCCCGGAGCGCGGCGGCGACGGCGCCGCCGGGCATGAGGGAGAGGACGTGCGGCTCGAACCGCCCGCGGTCCAGGCGTTCGGCCAGGGCCTGCACGCGGCGGGGCGTGCCACCGAGGGCCAGCTCGGTGATGAAGAGAGTGACGCGTATCTTATCGCCGGTGGCCATAGAGGCGCCAGCCGTATTTGCCCGTGGGCGTGATGCGCGCGTCGGCCAGGTTCGCCCGCGCGGCCCAGCCGGCCAGCTCGTCGGGCCCGTAGTAGTGGCGGCGGGGGGCGGCCAGGCGGTCGAACCAGTCGGCCAGCGAGACCTGGAACGGGTAGCGCGCGTACAGCCTGATGCGCGGGGGAGCGATCCGCTCCGCCAAAGGCGCGACGCCCGGGACGCGCCTGGCCATCCGATAGGGGCCGATGAACCCGCCCCAATCCACGCCCGCC
>DASPOZ010000357.1:0-9430 GCA_035625755.1 Candidatus Sulfotelmatobacter sp. | reverse complement strand
AGCCCCGAGGGGCGGGCCGCGGCGGCGAGGCTCCTGAAGGACCTGGAGCAGTACCGCCGCATCGCCCTGGAGCGGCCCACGGGCCAGGTGCTCTACCTCTTCCTCTCGGAGTCGGGGTGGCTGCAACGCCTGCTGGGGGCCGCCTCGCCGGCCGGCGAGGCGGAGGCGCAGAATCTGGGCCGCTTCTTCAGCCTGGTGCAGGAGGCCAGCGCGCTGCTCCGCCTGGACCGGGTCGCGGAGTTCGTCCCGCACCTGGACGCGTTGCGGGAGGCCGGGGACGACCCGGCCGCCGCCGAGGCCGAGGCGGACGCGGACGCCGTCCAGGTGCTCACCGTGCACAAGGCCAAGGGCCTCGAGTTCCCGGTGGTCTTCCTGGTGAACCTGGTGGCGGACCGCTTCCCCTCCCGCAGCCGACGCGAGCCGTTGCCCCTGCCCGAGGCCCTGGTGAAGGACCGGGTGCCCGCCGGGGACCCCCACCTGGCCGAGGAGCGCCGCCTCTTCTACGTGGGGATGACGCGGGCCATGCGCGAGCTGTCCCTCACCGCGGCGCGGGACCACGGGGGCAGCCGGCCGCGGAAGGTGAGCCGGTTCATCCTGGAGGCGCTGGACCTGGCGAAGGACGAGGTGCGGCCCTACCGCGTCTCGGCGGCCGAGGCCCTGCGACGCCACGCGCCGCCGGCGCGGGTCGAGGAGGGGGCGGCGGCCCTGCCGCCCGAGGGCCCCCTGCGCCTCAGCTTCTACCAGGTGGACGACTACCGGACCTGCCCGCTGAAGTACAAGTACATCCACCTGCTGCGCGTGCCCCTGCGGGAGCACCACGCCATCGCCTACGGGCGCGCCCTGCACGAGGCCATCTCGGCCTTCCTGCGGGCACGCGTGGCGGGGCGGGAGATGACGGAGGGTGAGCTGCTGCAAGAGTTCCACACGGCCTGGACCAACGAGGGCTTCCTCTCCCGCGAGCACGAGGAGCTGCGGCGCGCGGCGGGGGAGGCGGCGCTGCGCCGCTTCCTGCGCGACGAGGCGGCGCGGGGCGCGGCCCCCGCGCGGGTGGAGCAGCCCTTCAGCGTGCGCCTGGCGGGCGAGTGGTTCGAGGGACGGTGGGACCGGATCGACGAGGAGGACGGCCGGGTCACCATCGTGGACTACAAGTCATCCGAGGTGGCGGAGCAGCGGGAGGCCGACCGGCGCGCCCGCGAGAGCCTGCAGCTCAGGCTCTACGCCCTGGCCTACGGCGAGGCCCACGGCCGCCTGCCGGACCGGGTGGAGCTCCGCTTCGTGGAGTCCGGGCTGGCGGGCGCCCACGCCCCCGACGCGGCGTGGGCGGCCGATGCCCTGGAGGCGGTGCGCGCGGCCGCCGCCGGGCTCCGCGCCCGCGACTTCACGGCGCGCCCCGGCTACCTCCAGTGCAGCACCTGCCCCTTCCGCCAGATCTGTCCCTCCACGGCCTGGGCCTCACAACACGAGTAAGTGCGTTCGGTGGTTCGGTCGTTCGGTGGTTCGGTCGTTCATGGGCGGAGAGGGCGCGGCCGCGGACGGTTTCCGTTGAACGCCGGCATGGTTTCCATTATCCTGCGGCTTCAAGCGCGAGCGGGCTTCTCCGGTTCAGGTTGTTCGAGGGACCACCGAACGGCCGAACCACCGAACCACCGAACGACTTTGGGGTCGGGATGCGGATCGGGGTGGATATCGACGATGTGCTGGTGGAGACGATGCCGGCGTACCTCCGCGCCTTCGCGGAGCGCTTCGGCCGCCCGGTGCCCCTGGCGCAGGCGAGCTGGGACCCCTTCACGCTGTTCCCGGACATCCCGCCGCAGGAGCGGCTGGCCTTCTTCGACATGCTACGCCGGAGCCGCTTCATGTTCACCCGGCGGGTCCATCCTGATGCGCCGCCCGCGGTGCGGGCCCTGGTGGCGGGGGGCCACACCCTGGTCATCGTGAGCGGCCGCCCGCAGGCCTACCTGGACGAGACCGAGGCGATGCTGGAACGGATGGGCATCCGGGACTGCTTCGCGGAGATCGTGCACCGGGACGGGGAGACGATCGCGCAGTACAAGGGGCGGGAGGCCGGGAGGCTCCGCCTGGACGTGCTGGTGGAGGACGAGTTCCCGGCGGCCTGCGCGGTGGCGGGGGCCGGCGTCCCCGTGCTGCTCATGGACCGGCCCTGGAACCAGGGTCCCCTCCCGCCCCGCATCGTGCGGATCGCTTCGTGGGCCGAGGCCCTGGCCCGCCTGGCCGCCTGGCCGGGGGAGCAACGGCCCCTGCCCCTTTCCATGCCGGGCTCGGAGACGCCATGAAGGCTTCCAGCGTGGCCATGGACGCCCCCGCGGCCGTTGCGACGCCCACGGACCGCCCCTACATCACCCGCATTGTCCTCCTCTTCTGTTTCGGTTGGGCCATGGTGTACGCGGACCGGACGGTCCTCTATCCCCTCATCCCCGTGGTGAAGCAGGACCTCGGGCTCACGGCCGCGGAGGCGGGGTGGATCATGGGCATCTACTTCCTGATGTACGCGCCCATGCACGGCGTCGGCGGCATCATCGGGGATTGGTTGGGGGTGAAGCGCATCCTGGTGAGCTTCGTGGCGTTGGCCGGGCTCGGGCTGCTCGTCCTGGGGGTCTCCGGCACCTACCCGATGCTGCTCCTGGCCGTGGCCATCCATGGGCTCGGCGTGGGCTGCTACTACGTGGGGGCCTATAGTATCACCATGCAGACCGTTCCCAGCCACGTGCGGGGGATCTCTTCCGCCGTGGTCAACTCGGGGATGTCCCTGGGGCTCGTGACGGGATTGGTTGCCGCCGAGCCGCTCTACCGGGCGGCCGGGAACTGGCGGGCGCCCTTCCTGGTGCTGGCCGTGCCCACCCTGGCCGCCGCCGCCGCCTACCAGCTGCTGATACGGCCCGTGGCCCGGCAGGGGTTCAGTCTGCGCGGGGTCGGCGCGTTCTTCCGCGACCGGCACCTGATGTGCGTGGGGCTGGCGGGCTTCGCCGGGGTCTACGCGTATTTCGTCATCCTCCAATGGGGGCCAGCGTTCTTCCAGGCCGAGCGGGGTTTCGGGATCCTCAAATCCGGGTTTTTTACCGCGGTCCTGGCGTTGGCCGCGCTGCCTGCCGGCCTCGCCACCGGCCGCCTGTCGGATCGGATGGGTCGCAAACGCCTCAGCCTGGCCATGTTCCCCCTGGCGGCCCTGTGTCTCTTCCTCCTGCCCCTGGTTCGCTCGCAGGCCATGCTCCTGTTGGTGCTGGTGCTCTACGGAGTGGTGGGGAAGCTGGCGTGGGACCCCGTGATGTTCTCCTGGGTGGGCGACCGGGTGACCACCGTGCATCCCAGCACGGTGGCGGGGTGCATGGGGATTTTCGGCTTCGTTATTATGATGGGCGCCTTCGTGGCCCCCGTCGTCACCGGCTGGATCCGGGACCTCACGGGGTCCCTGGCCGGCGGGTTCTACCTGGCGGGCGCCCTGGTGCTGGCGGGGACATTCCTGCTGCTGGTCCCCGCGGAGACCGTCCGCCGCCGGTAAGCATTGGGGATTTTCGATTGAGGATTGAGGATTGAGGATTGACCTGACCGGGAATCCTCAATCACAAATCCTCGATCAACAATTGCGATGGTCGAAGCGGTGACCTTCGATTTTTGGGAGACCCTGGCGCAGGATTCCTCCGAGAACCTGCGCCGCGCGCGGGACCTGCGGGTGGACGGGCTGCGCGCCGGGCTGCGGGAGGCCGGTTTCGACCGGCCGCGCGAGGCCCTGGAGAGGGCCCACGACGATGCGGGGCGGCGCATAGCGGCCATCTGGGAGACGGGGAGGGATGTGGGGACGCGCGAGCAGGTGCGGATCCTCATGGAGGGCCTGGACCCGTCGTTGCCCGGGGCGGTGGGGGGTGGAGCCTGGCCGGCGCTCGAGGAGGCCTACGCCGCCCCGGCCCTGAGTTTCCCGCCAGCGCCGCGCCCGGACGCCGCCGGGGCGCTGCGAGAGCTGCGCACGCGGGGCGTCCGCATCGGTCTCATCAGCAACACCGGCCGGACGCCGGGGCGCATCCTGCGGATCCTCCTCCATCGAGCAGGCCTGCTGGAGCACTTCGAGGCGCTGACCTTCTCGGACGAGGCCGGCATCCGCAAGCCCGACCCGCGCGTGTTCCGCTGGACGCTCAACAAGCTGGGGGCCCGGCCGGAGCGGGCCGCGCACGTGGGGGACAACCTGGCGGCCGACGTGGGGGGCGCCCAGGCCGCCGGCTGCCGGGGCATCCACCTGGCCAACGGGACGCCGGCGCCCCTGTCGGACCCCGGCGCGGACGATCAGGGCGTCCAGCCCGACGCCGTGATCCGCGGCTTCCACGAACTGGTTGCGGCCCTCGAGAAATTCGGCCTGCCGCCCGCCCGCTGATCCTTTCGCCCGCCGAGAAGAATGGCCCGCAGCCTCGGAGGCCGCGGGGCCTGGTGCGTCTGCGTCGTCGTGCCTCCTGTTTTTCGGTGTCGCCCACCAGCGGTCAGGGGACGCTTCCGGTCGGCCTGCCCACCGAGAAAGAGGAGGAGAGGAGTTGAAGTCCTGGGGCGCGGCCGGCGGGCGGCGTTGTGCGCCGACGGGTCTCCATGCTATAGGGTGGGCCCGCCCCCGCATCTGGTCGTTCCCCCTGCAGCCGTGTCTCCCCGGAAGGGACCTTCGATGAGGCTGCTCGCCCCCATGTCCGCGGTCTGGGCCGTGGCCGTCTTTCCCGGGCACACCGAGGCTGCCGAACGGGCCGGGAGGTGTCTGCCGGACCAGTCCCTCTCCGCGGGGTGGGTGCTTCCCTTCGCCCTGATGCTCCTGGCCATCGCGATCCTGCCGCTGGCGGTGCCCCGGTGGTGGGAGAGCAACCGCCATAAGCTCTGGGTCTCGCTCCTCTTGGGGGCCCCGGTCCTGGTCCTCTACCTGGGGCGAGGCCCCTGCGCCGTGCTGAGCACGGGGCTCGAATTCACCTCCTTCATGGTCCTCCTGGGATCCCTCTACGTGGTCTCCGGAGGGGTCTTCCTGGCCGGCGACCTGCGGGCTACGCCACAGACCAACACGCTGTTCCTGGCCGTGGGGACCGTGCTGGCCTCCCTGATCGGCACGACGGGCGCCTCCCTTTTCCTGATCCGCCCCGTCCTCAGAACGAACCGCGAACGCCTGCACAAGAGCCACACGGTGGTCTTCTTCATCTTCTTGGTCTCCAACATCGGCGGGTCGCTGACGCCCCTGGGTGATCCCCCCCTGTTCATGGGCTACCTGGAGGGGGTGCCCTTCCGCTGGACCCTCCGCCTGGCCCCGGCATGGCTGACGGTCTCGGGCGCCGTGCTCCTCATCTATTTCATCTGGGACAGCGTCATGTTCACCCGGGAGCCCCTCGCCGCCCTGGAGCGCGACAAGTTGCTGGTGCAGCCCCTGCGGTTCGCCGGAAGGCTCAACCTGGCGCTCCTCCTGGCCATCATCCTGTCCGTGGCGTTGCTGCAGGCGCCTGTCCGGGAGGCGGTCATGATCGCCGCCGCGGCGCTCTCGCTGTGGATCACCCCCGGGGAGCTGCGCCGGGCAAACGAATTCTCCGTGGGCCCGATCGTCGAGGTGGGGGTGGTGTTCTTTGGGATCTTCCTGACCATGATCCCGGCCCTGGACATCCTCCGGGCGCGCGGGGGCGCGCTGGGGATCCGGCACCCGTGGCAGTTCTTCTGGGCCTCCGGAGGGCTGTCCTCCTTCCTGGACAACACCCCTACCTATTTGGTATTCCTCAACTTGGCCAGGGGCCTCTCCCTTCCCAACGAGGTGGCCGGGGTGAGCCACGCGGTGCTGCGGGCCATCAGCCTCGGGTCGGTGTTCATGGGGGCCAACACCTATATCGGGAACGCGCCCAACTTCATGGTCAAGTCCGTGGCCGAGGCGCGCGGGGTCAGGATGCCCAGTTTCTTCGGGTACATGCTCTATAGCGCCGGCGTCCTCATTCCCGTATTCCTCGGGGTCACGTTTCTTTTCTTCCTCGCCTGACGTGACGCCCCTGGTTCGCCCCCCGCTCTGCGGGGAATGGTTGCGGGGCCGCGGGCCCGGCGGATCCTGGGGCGTCCCGGGGGGGCGACCGGGGGCGATGCGGGGAGGCTGATGGTGGGAGCCGGGGGGGAAGACGGGGGCACCCTGGGCCAGATGCTCCGGGCGCGTCGGGAGGCCCGCGGCCTCACCCAGGACCAGGCGGCGCAGCAGGCCCGGGTGCAGATCGTGTTCGTGCGGGCCCTGGAGGACGACGACTACCGTCTGCTGCCGGACGAACTCTATCTCAGCCGTTTTGTCTTCGAATATGCCACCTTCCTCACACTCGATCCGGCCGTGGCCGACGCGGCGTTCCGGCGCCAGTTCCGGCGGGCGGCCTCCCACAGCCCCCTCTACCGCGCGGTGCCTCGTCTCGCCGCCCTGCCCTGGCGGCGGCTCCTCTGGACCACCGGCGTCATCCTGGCATTGATCCCCCTGGCGTTCATCCTGGTGTCTCTCCTGGGCCGGGAGCGGGATACGCCGCCCACCCCAGCGCCGGCTCCGGCCGCCCGGGCCGACGAGCCTACGGGCTTGCCGGGTCCCCCCGCGGGTCCCGGCGGGGGCCGGCCCGTCGCCGCGCCGGAGCCGGCCGTGCCCGGGCCGACCTGGGAGGTGCCCCCGGCGGGGGGGGCCGGGACGGGTGTGACGTCGCGCCACATATTGATGGTCCGGGCCCACGAGCTGACCTGGCTGGCCGTTCGCGTGGATGGCGGGGATGAGCACGAGGTGCTCCTGCGGGAGGGCGAGATGGTGCGATGGGGCGCCGGGCAGGGTTTCCTGCTCACCGTGGGGAATGCAGGCGGCGTGGACCTGCTGCTGGACGGCCAGCCGGTCAGCGTGCCCGGCCGCCGGGGAGAGGTGATCCGAAACCTGCAATTGCCCCCCGTGGCGAAGCCCTCCCCCTGACCCACGCGGCCCTGGTAGACCACCCATCCCACCTAGGCTTCCCTAAGGATTAGAAATGTGCTACAGTATGTTGTTTTGCTTCCAGGGGTCTCAGTGACCGCCTGGGTGCCTGGTCTGTGAACCCTGTGGCGGGGCCATCGGGCCGGGGCCTGCATGCGGAAACAGACCAGTAATGGCAGGCGGTTACGCTCGGGCGGCCAATAGGGAAAGGTCGTGGGCGTGCCCCCGGAAGCGAGGTTTAAGGGCTCGTGGCAGGGCGGACCGGTTTGCGGCGGGTCCCTGGCCCGGCAGGAGGCCCGGTGAGCCGTCGGCGTTCCATGGGATGCTGGGCGGCCACATTTGCCGTGGCCGTTCTTGGCGGCTGCACGACGCTCCCCGGGCCCGTGAGCGCCCCGGTCTTCGTCCCCCGCATCGTGGACCGTGAATATGCGGTGGTGTGGGAAACCTTGCAGGCCGCCCTCCGGAATGAGGGCGCCGTGGCCATGACCGCCAACCGAGAAAAGGGTGTGATCGAGACGGGCTATCGCCTCCGTCCCGGCCTCAAGGTGGTGACCCACGGGCTCTTGGGCGCGGCGGAGACTCGGGATGCCTTAATGGTCCAGGTCCGCTACAGCGTGCGGGCTCTTCCCCTGGGGGCGGAGAAGACCGAGGTCCGGGTGCGTACCGAGGTCCAGTACATGGACCGGGCGGTGGGCGGCTGGGTGCGCACCGCGGACGATGGAAGTCTGATGGAGTCGTTTTGGCGCCGCTTCCAGGTGGACCTCGCCTATTACGGGGCCCGGCCGGAAACGTGGCGACCGGATGGGCCCGGAGGGGCGACGTCCCCGGCCGCGGCGGCCCCGCCGCCCGGCCCCGCCGGAGGCGATGCCCCGGCGCCCGGCACCCAGTAAGACGAATCACCTCCTCCCCGGAGATTGCCGCCCGGGCGCGGAGGCCCCCAGTGATCGTGCGGCAACATCACACGGTAAGGAGCAGGAACGGTATGAGCACCATCGTGATCTATTCGGAGACAGAGAAGCCGGAGAACCGCTACCCGAGGCTCATCGTGTCGCCTCCGCACCCCGGGCCGTGCTGCCTGGAGCACATGAAGCCGGTGGGCAAGGAACACGGGGAGGAACAGGGCGACTACGTGTACAAGCGCTGTGCTGCCTGCGGTTTCACCGTGAAGCACTACGTCCGCGTGCGCAGCGCCGAATTCGACGGCGAAGGCCAGGTGGGCAGCCCGTGGCACCGCACCATCTCCACCACGGCCCGGCGGCGGCAGGCGAAGGCGCAGGGCCAGCGCATCGAGCTGCTCCGGCAGCGGCGACAGGAGCTGCGGTCGGTGGGACGGGGGAGCCGGTCGGCCGACTGACGCGGGAGCGCGCGGAGCGCCACCCCGGCCCCAGGGAGGCCGCGGGCCCGGACGGGCCCGCGGCCTCCATCGTTTTCGCCCCGCCCCGCCCGCGTTGACAGCCCCCCGGGGGTCGCATATAACGCCCGCAGGCGGGCGCCGGCGAACCTGCCCGGACTCGCGGCGGTTCCACGGTGTGAGGGAGGTCCGGTGCGCACGATCCGCTCGGCGGCATTGGTGTGCTTTCTCCTCTCGGGCTTCGCGGGCCTCGTGTACGAGATCGTCTGGGTCCGCATCCTGGGGCAGATCTTCGGCAACACCACCCTGGCCATCGCCACGGTGCTGGCCGCCTTCATGGCCGGGCTGGCCCTGGGCAGCTACGCCTTCGGCCGCCTGGCCGGCCGCCTGCGGAACGACCTGCTGGCCTACGGCGTGCTGGAGGGGTGCATCGGGCTGTACGGCCTCCTGATCCTGCCCCTCTTCGGTGTGGTACGCCGGGTCTACTTCGCACTCTACCCGAGCCTGGAAAGCTCCTACGTCCTCTCCAGTCTCACCCTCTTCGCCCTCTCCTTCGGCCTGCTGGTGGCCCCCACGGTGCTGATGGGGGCCACGCTCCCGGTGCTCAGCCGGTTCTTCGTCACGCGCCTGGAGCACCTGGGCGGCCGGGTGGGGGACCTGTATGCCCTCAACACCCTGGGGGCCGTGGTCGGGTGCGCCTTGGCCGGGTATGCGATGATCCCCGGCCTGGGCCTGCGGGCCTCGATCCTCACGGCCGCCGGGACCAACTTCCTGGTGGCCGCGGCCATCGTCCTCATGGCGCTGTGGCTCCGCCGCCAGCCGGTTCCTGAGGGGGCGCCGCCGCCGTCGCCCATTCCCGGCCCCCAAGCCCCCGCCCATGCGGGGGGCGTCCGCGGCCCCCTGGAGGTCTTCCTGCTGGTCAGCCTGGCCGTCTCCGGCGCCGCCTCCATGATCTACGAGAACGCGTGGACCCGGGCCCTCACCCTGGTGATCGGCATGTCCACGTACGCCTTCACCACCATGCTCACCACCTTTCTCATCGGCCTGGCCTTGGGCAGCTTCCTCTTCGCCCGCTGGTGGGGGCGATGGCCCGGCCGGCTCTGGGCCTTCGGCGCCATGGAGATCGGCATCGGCATCACGGCCTT
>DASPOZ010000356.1:0-3391 GCA_035625755.1 Candidatus Sulfotelmatobacter sp. | reverse complement strand
CCGGCCCCGAACCGGTGAGGAACGGACCCGATGCCTCCTCGGGTATCCTAGGGGGGCCGCGCCTGGACAGTCAAGGTCAATCACCGTGAGGGCTATCGCCGACGGGGGAAGGGCTGCGGGAACACGGCGATCCGCCTGGGGTCCGCCGCGGCGGATGCATCCGCCGGGGAGGGTGTGATAGGGGCGCCCCGCGCCGAGGTCAGGCGACGGGGCGGGGCCTCCAGAGGCGGGCCACTCTGTGGAGGGCCTCCAGGAGGCCGCCGGGCAGGGTGAGGACCACCAGGATGAAGAGGGCGCCGAAGATCAGCAGGTGCGTCTCCACCAGTCGGACCACCAGCACCTCCTTCAGGAGCACGTAGAAGGCCGCCCCCAGCACGGGGCCGGCCACCGTGCCGACCCCGCCGATGAAGGTCATGATCAGGGCGTCGAAGGTCCAGATGGGGCTGAACGGGTGCGCGTAGTAGTAGCTGGCGTGATAGTAGGCGAAGATGCCGCCGGCCAGGCCGGCCAGGCCGGTGCTGGCGACCATGGCCAGGATCTTGTGGGCCAGCGGCCCCACGCCGGCGGCGGCGGCCGCATCCTCGTCCTCCCGGATGGCCCCGAACCCGTAGCTCACCCCCGAGTAGGCCAGGGCCGCGGCCACCGCCACGCTCACCGCGGCCAGGCCCAGGGCCACGTAGTAGCGCGGCACCAGGCTGTAGCTCTGCACGTAGGGGGCGGGCAGGGCCGAGATCACGGGCAGCACGTTGCCCACGGTGATGCGCAGGATCTCCGCCAGGCCGAGGGTGCCGATGGCGAAATAGGCGCCCCGCAGGCGGAACGCCGGCACGCCGATGATGAGGCCCAGGGCCATGGCCGTCGCCGCGCCGGCCCCCACGGCCAGGGGCACGGGCACCCCCCGGAACCAGAGGAGGCGCGCCACCAGAGCCCCGGCGCCGAAGAAGGCCGCGTGGCCCAGGTTCACCTGCCCGGCCAGGCCGCCCAGGATGTTCCAGCTCTGCGCCAGGGCCACCGAAATCAGGAGGACCACCAGGACGTTCAGGATGTCGGTCCGGGCGGTGAAGGCCGGGAGGAGGGCCAGCCCCGCGAGCGCGGCGACGCCCGCCCCACCCCAACGCACCGCCACCGGGTTCAGGTCCCTCATCGCGTCAAGCGCCCGCACGCACATTGCGGATTGCGGAATGCGGATTGCGGAATAGGATGGAAGCCGATCATCATGTGAAGAGGCCCGACACGGACCAATGCGGAAGGGGATGGAGACGGGTCATCGGGCGAACAGACCCTGCGGCCGCCAGAGGAGGACGGCCAGGAAGAGGATCAGGCCCACCACCTCGCGGTAGGGCCCGCCGATCACGATGGTGCTGGCGGACTCGGCCACCCCCAGGATCAGGCCGCCGGCGAAGGTGCCCGGCATGCTGCCCAACCCCGCCAGGACCACCACGATGAGCGCCTTCAACGTCCACCCCAGGCCGATGTTGGGGCTGATGTCGTAGCCCACGCTTACCAGGGTGCCGGCCACCCCGGCCGCGGCGCTTCCCAGGGCGAAGGCCAGGCGGTAGGTCCGGTTCAGGTCGATCCCCACCAGCGCCCCCGCCTCCCAGTCCGCCGCCGTGGCCCGGATGGCCTTGCCGGCGTAGGTCCGCGTGAGGAACCGGTGCAGCCCCAGGATCAGGAGGCCGGCGACGACGAGGGTGCCCAGGCGCGTGAGGGGGAAGGCCAGGCCGCCGAGCCGCAGCACGGCCCCCGAATAGTCGGGGGTCACGCCGCGCTCGTCGGCCGTCCAGAGGAGGATGGCCACGTTCTGGAGGGCCAGCGTCAGCCCGAACCCGATGAGCACCGAGTTCTTGATGCGCGTCTCTTCGCCCGCCGTGGCCACGAAGCGGAACAGGCCGCCGTAGAGGGCCGCGCCCACCGCGAACAGCAGCGGCCACGTGATGAGCAGGGAGAGAAATGGGTCCAGGCCGGCCAGGGTGAAGAGCCAGAAGGTGGCGTAGCCCCCCAGCATGATCAGTTCGCCGTGGGCCACGTTCAGGATCTTGAGGACGCCGAACACCAGGGAGAGCCCGGCGGCGGCCAGGCCGTAGAGCCCGCCCACCAGGCAGCCGAAGACGATCTGCTGGAGGAAGGTGTTCACGGCGAGCCGGCGGGGGGGGCGGGGTGCGGCGCCTCCCGACCCAGGTAGGCCTCGATGACGCGGGGGTCCCGCATGACCTCGGCCGGGCTCCCCTCGGCGATCCGCTCGCCGGCGTGGAGGACCACCACGCGGTCCGCCAGCTCCAGGATGGCCTTCACCCGGTGCTCCACGAACACCACCGTCACGCCGGCGGCGCGGATCCGGCGCAGCAGGTCCACCGCGGCGTCCCCCTCGGCCGGGTTCAGCCCCGCCATCAGCTCGTCCAGGAGCAGCAGGCGCGGCCCCGCGGCCAGACAGCGGGCCAGTTCCACGCGCTTGCGGTCGATGGTGGTCAGGTGGGCGGCGCGCACGTTGGCCTTCCCCTCCAGCCCCACGAAGGCCAGTTGCTCCTCGGCCGCCCGGCGCGCCGCCCCCAGCGAGGGGGCGGGGCGGCAGCCGTAGAGCTGCCCCACCATCACGTTGGCCAGCGCGGACATCTGGAGGAAGGGACGGACGAGCTGAAACGTGCGGGCCACCCCGCGGCGGAGGATGCGGTGGGGCGGCAGGCCGGCGATGGGGACGCCGGCGAAGGTGATGGCGCCGGCATCGGGGCGCAGCGCCCCGGCGATGCAGTTGAAGAGGGTGGTCTTGCCGGAGCCGTTGGGCCCCATGACCCCCAGAATCTCCCCCTCGTGGACCCGGCAGTCCACGCGGCGAAGGGCCTGGAGGCCGCCGAAGGACCGCGACACGCCTTCAACGGACAGGAGGGCTTCGGTGGGGGCGATGGCCACGCCTCGCTATCGACGACCGTCCGGCCTTGGCTTCAGCGGCGGCAAGACCTGGCACGCCCGAGCAGGCTGCTCAAAAGGGTCCAGATGCAAGGCGGCGTGCGGAGCCGGGGTACCCACCGAGGGTGGGTCGGAGGCGTACTCCGGGTACGCCGCAGCGAGCGCGCGAGCGCACCAACGCGCCACCCGCCGCCGCCGTGGCGGCGGGGAGAGATGCTGGGCCCTTTTCAGCAGCCTGCTAGCGCTGTTTGAAGGGCGGCGCCGGATAGGCGAAGGGCTTGGTGGCGAATTCCTTCGGCCAGACCAGTTCCTGCTTCCCGTCCAGCCACTGCACCACGAAGGTCTGCACCTGGCCGGTGCCGTCCGGGTTGAACCGCACGGGGCCGATCACCGTCATCATGTTGGTGGCGGCGATGGCATCCCGGACCTTCTCGCGGTCCAGGGAGCCGGCCCGCTCGATGGCATTGGCCACGACCTGCACGCAGGCGTA
>DASPOZ010000355.1:0-6076 GCA_035625755.1 Candidatus Sulfotelmatobacter sp. | reverse complement strand
TGGTCACGTACCTCAAGCTGTGGGAGATGCAGGCGAAGCCCTCCGCAGGGCCCGCGGGCTAAGGCCATGAACGGCTGTACGGCAACTGCAAAGCAGGGGGTGGCTGTCCTGGGGCTGCTGGCGGCCGGGGCCCTGGCCCTGCGGGTGTGGGTGCTCGGCTACCACGCCCACATCGAGGCCGACGGCTACTACTATGTCACTTCGGCCCTGCGACTGCGGGCGGGGGAGGGAGTGTTCCACCCGCTGTTCCACCCCCTCTACCCCATCCTGATCGCCTGGGCCAACTCCGTCGTCGCCGACCCCGAGCGGGCCGCCCGGCTCGTCTCGGCCGTGGCCGGCGCCCTCACCATCCTGCCCGCATGGTTCCTGGCGGGCCGCCTCTTCGGCCCGAGGGTGGCCGCCGGCACCGCCCTCCTGGTGGCCGTCCACCCGCTCCTCGTCCTCCAGTCCACCTCCGTCCAGACCGAGGCGACCTACACCCTGCTGGTCACCACGGCCGCGGCGGCCACGCTGGCGGCGATGGAAACCCAAGCCGGCTGGGCCCTGCCGCTGGTGGGGCTCGCCCTCGGCGCCGCATACCTCTGCCGGCCCGAGGGCCTCCTCCTCCTCCCGGTTCTTCTCGCCTGGTGGCTCATCGCCACTTGGCCCGAGGCCTCGCACCGCGGAACCGCGCTACTCTGGGCCGGCGGGTGCGCCGCCGTCGCAGGACTGACGTCTCTCCCCTATCTCCGCTACCTCCACGCAACCATTGGACACTGGACGCTCAGCGGGAAGGTCCAGCACAACCTCGCCATGGACAGCGGGGTCGCCGCGGCGCCCGGCCGGGGGGACATCGTGGCGCTCATGGCCCAGGCGCCGGAGGCCGCCGGACGGTACGCCCGGAACATTTTCGTCCTGGACAAGTATGCCCTTCCGGCCCTCCTCCCGGCCGCCCTCATGGCCCTCCTGGCCCTGGGCCTTTTGGGCGCGCGGCCCCAAGGGCGAGAGCGGCGCGCCATCGCCTTCCTCTGCTCCCTCTGGCTCCCGGCGCTGGTGGTGCCCCTCTTCCACATCGAGGCGCGCGTCTTTGCTCCGTATTTGCCGGCCGCCATGGTGCTGGCGGCCCGCGGAGCGGGCGAAGTGGGGGCCCGCTTCGCCCGCGCCCCGCGCCAGGAGGCGTGGATCCGGCGGGCGGCCCTGGGCATCGTTGTGCTGGCGCTCCTCCCCCACGCCCTGCGCCCCCTCCTCACCCCCGAGCCGCGCGAGCGGATCTACCGGACGGCGGCGGCCTGGTTGGCCGCCCATGTGCCCGAGGCCCGCCGCATCATGGATCGCAAGCCCTACGTGGCCTACTACAGCCGACGGGCTTTCGAGCCCATCCCGCTCCACGGGGACGTGGCCGGGGTGCTGGCAGAGGCCCGGCGGCGTGGCGTGGACCTGCTGGTCATCGACGTGGCGCTGGTGCGCGAGGATCGCCCCGGCGTGGAGCCCCTCGCCCATCCGGCCCTGGCCCCTCAGGAGCTGGAGCTGCTGCACGCCGTCCCCGCCCCGCAGGGACCGCCCCTGCTCCTCTACCGCCTGAGGCCGTCATGAGCGGGAAGCCGCCGGACCTGTCCGTCGTGATCCCGGCCTACAACGAGGCGGCGCGCCTCCCGGCCACCCTGTCCCGCCTGCGGGCCTTCCTCGTGGGCCGCCCGGAGGTTTCCGAGGTGGTGATCGTCGCCGATGGGAGCACCGACGAGACGGTGGCCATCGCCGCGGCGGCCGCCCGGGACATGCCCTTCCCCCTCTGCGTCCGGGCGCACCCCACCAACCGCGGGAAGGGGCATTGCGTTGCCCAGGGGGTGCGGCTGGCAGCCGGGCGGCGGATCCTCATGACCGATGCCGACCTCTCGGTGCCCCTGGAGGAACTGGACCGCCTGGCCCCCTGGCTGGACCGCGGCTACGCCGTCGCCATCGGGTCCCGGACCCTGCGCGGGGAGGGGACCGAGGTCACGCGCGGCCTCCGGCGCGCTGCGGCCGGGTGGGTTTTCACCTGCCTGGTCTCCCGGGCGCTCCGCACCGGCGTGCAGGACTCCCAGTGCGGCTTCAAGCTCTTCGAGGCCGAGGCCGCCCGGGAGATCTTCGCCCGGCTCACAGTGGAGCGCTTCGCCTTCGACGTGGAGGCGCTGGTCATCGCCGCCGCGCTGGGATACCGGGTGATCGAGGTCGCTGTTTCCTGGCACGAGGACCCCCTGTCCAAGGTTCGCCTCTTCCGCGACGCGCAGCGTATGGCCCGAGACGTGTTCCGCATCCGGCGCCAAATACGGGCCGGGGCTTACGCCGCGCCCGCCGGGGCAGTGCCACCCCATGACCCATCGGCGTCTCGATAATCCCTTGGGGCCCGGGGGGCCGGGAAGCGCCGCCGGCGCTCAGCCGCGCGCCGTCATCGTGGTGTCCAACCACGGGGACATCGTGGGCGGCGGCGAGATCAGCCTCTTAGGGCTGCTGGAAGGCCTGGACCGGTCGCGCTGGGCCGCCGCGGTAGCGGTCCCCTCGGAGGGGCCCATGGCATCCCGTTCCCGCGCCCTCGGGCTCCCCACCCACGTCGTCCCGCTGCCCGGCCTCCGGCGGCCCGGCCCGGAGGTCCTCCGCAGCCTGGCCGCTCTTCGCCGGCTCATCCGAACGACGGGGGCGAGCCTCCTGCACGCCAACGGATCGCGGGCCATGGTCTACGCCGGCCTGGCCGGCTGGCTGGCTGGCATCCCGGTGATTTGGCATGTCCGCATCGCCGACAGGGACCCCTTGCTGGACCGCCTGCTGGCGCGTCTAGCCCGGGCCATCATCGTCAATTCGCACGCCGTCGGACGCCGCTTCAGCCGGCCGGCGGCGGGCAAGGTGCGCTGCATCCACAACGGCGTGGACCTCACGCGTTTCACTCCCCACGACGCGCCCCCGGGTCTCCGCGCATCCCTGGGCCTGCGGGAGGGCGCGCCGGTGGTCGCGAGCATCGGCCGCTTCGTGACCTTCAAGGGTTACGACCATCTCATGGAAGCCGCCCGCCTCGTCCATCAGGCCATGCCCACGGCCCACTGGGTCCTGGCGGGCGACGGAGAATTGCGGGGCACGCTGGAGGCCCAGTGCCGGGGCCTCGGGCTGGAGGCGGTCGTGCATTTCACCGGCTGGCGCGACGATGTCCCGGACCTGCTGGCCCTGTGCGACGTCTTCGTCCTGCCTTCCCTCGGCGAACACTTCGGCCGGGTCCTCATCGAAGCCATGGCCATGGCCCGCGCCGTGGTGGCCACCGATGCGGGCGGTGTCCCTGAGATCGTGATGCACGGCGAGACGGGCCTGCTGGTGCCAGCGGCGCAACCGAAGGCCCTCGCCGAGGCCGTCCTGGCCCTCCTGGAGGATCCGGCCCGCGCGGCCCGGCTGGGCGCGGCAGGCCGACGGCGGTCGGAGGCCAGCTTCAGCCTTCCGCGCCATGTGCGGGCCGTGGAGGCCCTCTACCGGGAGCTGGTCGGGGAAACGAAATGAGCACGGCCGACACGATCGCTGCGCTCCCCCTGGTGGAATGTGGCGGCCCCCCTGCCGCGGTGGTCCCCCCCGAAGGTCGCCCGGCCTCGGCCACCGCGCGCCGCTGGCTGCTCTGCATGTTGGCATTGGGCCTCCTCCTCCGCCTGTGGAACATCGACTATCCGGCCTGGAAGCAGCCGGACGAGCAGAATATGGTGGACCGGGCACTCCTCCTGGGCCATCTCGGCCCCAACCCGCGCTGGTTCGCCTATCCGAGCCTTTTTCTCTACCTCCTCTTCGCCGTGGACGCGGCCTTCTACGCGGGCGGCCGCCTGCTGGGGACCTTCGCCTCGCCGGCAGACTTCGCCGCCTTCTACTTTGCGCACCCCCTGTGGCTCCACCTGGTTGCCCGGGGCGTCACCCTGGCCTGTGGGATGGCCTGCTTGTTGCTCACCTATGCCATCGGGCGTGATGGATGGGACCAGGGCGTCGGCCTGGCGGCGGCCGGCCTCCTGGCCGTCTCTCCCCTCTTCGTGACCTTCTCTCGCCTCGCGAAATCGGACATCCTGATGGCCGCGCTCCTGCTCCTGGCCTGCTGGGCCCTGATCTGCTACCTCACGTCGGAGAGGCTTGCCGGGCTGTGGGTCGCCTCCCTCGCCATCGGCCTCGCCGCATCCGCCAAGTACCCTGCGGGCCTCGGCGTGGCGTGGCTCGTGGTTGCGCCCTGGATCCGGAGCAAGGGCCTGGGCGCCGCCCGCGTAGGGACGGCGGCATTGGGGCTGGCCGCCCTCGGGTTCCTGGCCGGCACCCCGTACGCGGTCCTGGACTGGTCTACCTTCCGTGGTTACTTCACCAGCATGGCCGCCCTCATGCACGGCACATGGTATGGGGCCGAGGACCGGCTGGGCTATACCTATTATCTCCTCCACGCCTTCCCGTGGGCCCTCGGCTGGCCGGCGACGCTCCTGGGCATCGCGGGCTGTGGCCGCTGGCTCCTCCGCGGCGGCGCCCCGGAGCGGCTCCTCGCCGGCTTCGCCCTGGCCTTCTACGGGTGGATGGGCTACTCGAGGGTCGCCAGCGAGCACTACATGCTTCCCGTCCTGCCGATCCTCGCCCTGGCCGGCGCCGATTGCCTCCGCCGATGGACCGCCGGCCTCTGCGCGGCGCCGACGCGCTGGCGCCCGTGGGCCCTCGCCGCCTTGGGTGTCTCCTGCCTGCTTCAACCGTTCGGCCGCACCGTGCGGGAGACCCTGGTACTGCACGCCCAGGACACCCGAGAGGTGGCCGCGGCGTGGATCGCGGGGCACCTGGCGCCCGGCACACGCATCCTCTCGGAACCGTACGGCCCGTTCCTGACCCTCGCACCGGGCCGACTGGACGAGATGATCGCCGAACAGGAGCGGGCACAGCCGGGACGAGGGATGCGCCTCCGGCACGAGCGGGCGCAGGCCCGCCCGGGGGAGGGGTTCTGGTACGAGGAAATGCCGCTCTACGCGCACGAATTCCTCAGCCTCCCGGCCGTGGAGGCCTACGACCTGGATCGGGCCCTGGCCCAGGGGTACACCGTCGCCGTCCTGAGCAGCACCGTGTACGACCGGTATCGTCGCCTCCCCGCCCGCTATCTGGTCCAGAACGCTTTCTTCGATCGGGTGACGCGGACCGGAACCCTTCTGCTCCGGGTGGATGCGGCGACACCCTGGTGCTGCCCGCGCACCTGGAACGAACGGCTGGCCGAGGCGATGGCCCGCCGCTGGGGCCGCCCCGGGCCGACACTGCTGGTGTACCGCCTGGCGGCGGACGCCCCCCCGTCCTTGGCGGTGGTGAAGCGATGAGCCTCGGCCCCTCCCGGCGGACTTCCACCCCCGATCTGGCCGTGGTCATCCCGGCCTGGAACGAGCGGGAGAACCTGGAGCTCCTGCTGCCGGCCTTGAAGGAAGTGCTGGCCGGACTCGGCCTCACGGCCGAGATCGTGGTGGCCGACGGCGGCTCGCACGACGGCACGCGCGAGGCCGCCGAGCGGCGCGGGGCCCGCGTGGTGCTCCAGGAGGAACGGGGGTACGGGGGGGCGCTCCTGGCCGGCTTCGCCGCCACCGGGGCCCCCTACATCGTCACCATGGATGCGGACCTGTCGCACCGCCCCGTGTTCCTGGAGGAGTTCTGGAAGCAACGGGACGAGGCGGAGGTCCTCATCGCCTCCCGCTACGTGGCCGGCGGCCGGGCGGACATGGGCTGGTTCCGGCGGCTGCTGAGCCGCATCCTGAACCGGACCTACCGCCGCGCGCTCTCGCTGCCGCTCCGCGACCTGTCCAGCGGGTTCCGGATGTACCGCCGGGACGCCCTGGCGGGGATCAGGCTGCAGGCGCGCGACTTCGATGTGCTGGAGGAGATCCTGATCCGGGTCCACTGCGAGGGATGGCGGATCCTCGAGGTCCCGTTCCACTACATGGCCCGGGGCTCCGGCCGCTCTCATGCCCGCCTCTTCGAGTTCGGCTGGGCATTCCTCAAAACGCTCGTGCGGATGTGGCGGCTGCGAAACTCGGTTGCCTCCGCCGACTACGACGAGCGCGCGTTCGACAGCCCCATCTGGCTCCAGCGGTACTGG
>DASPOZ010000354.1:0-4649 GCA_035625755.1 Candidatus Sulfotelmatobacter sp. | reverse complement strand
GGGGAGAGGGCGAGGGTGAGGGGCACAAGACACGGTGGTTCCAGCCATCTGGCACCCTCACCCATACCCTCTCCCTGCGCGGGAGAGGGAGGAAAAGGACTGTAAGGGCAAATCGGAAACAGGACGTTAGCGGGCCACGGGGAGGCTCGGGACAATGTCGAAGCGGAGGTGCCGGTGCGCCTTCCGGAGGGCCCCCTCGACCTTCTGCGGGGACGCGGCCCGGGCGAAGATGAACCCCAGGTAGCTGGAACCTTCCGGCAGGGGCACCAGGTCCTGATCCGGCTTCGCGGTGATGGCCACGTCCTCGATGCCGGGGACGCGCCGCGCCTTCGCCTCCCCTTGCACGCCCTTCAGGACGCCGCCCCGCGGGATGGGGATCATCATCACACCCGCCGCCGCCGCCTCGCGGTCCGGCGCCACCTCCATCCCCAAAGCGTCCCGGATGATCAGCTCCTCCAGGGACATGCCCAGGCCGAAGCGGAGCGCCCGCGAGCAAAGCCCGCCGATGGTGCGGGCAGCCACCTCCAGCACCCAGGGGCCCCCCGCGTTGAGGCGCAGCTCGGCATGGATGGGCCCGTGGGCCAGGCCCAGCGCCGCGGCCGCCCGCTCCGCCTCGCGGACGATCCCGTTCTGGACGCGATCCGGCAGGCGGGACGGCGTGACGTACAGCGTCTCCTCGAAAAAGGGGCCGTCCAGCGAATCCGGCTTGTCGAAGAGGGCCAGGGGGCGCAGGCGGCCGCCCTCCAGCAGGCCCTCCAGCGCCACCTCCGCGCCCTCGATGAACTCCTCGACCAGGATCCAGTCGGCCGCCTCGTCCTGCAGGAGGCGGATCTCCGGCGTCAGCAAGAGGGTCCGGATGCGCCGGAAGGCCGCCACGAACTGCACCGGGTCGTCCGCCCGGATCACGCCGCGGCTGGCGGAGAGGCAGAGGGGCTTGAGGACGCAGGGGAACGGCGCGGCGGCGGCGGCGGCGGCGGGATCGTGATCCAGGGCGAAGCGCGCGAAGCGGGGCACGCGCAGGCCGGCGGCGCGGAACGCCTCGCGCGCCAGGAACTTGTTCCGCGTGGCGGCCGTCGCCTCCGGCGGGTTGTGCCGCAGACCCAGCGCCCGGGAGGCCAGCGCGGCCACCACGGTGGGCCGGTCGCCCACGGGGATGATGGCGTGGATGGGGTGTTCCCGGGCGAACGCCATGATCTCGCCGACGGCCCATCCCGGCTCCTCGAAGCGCACGGGGATGGCGCCATCGCGCCAGGGGTCCTCCAGCAGGTGGCAGCGGTCCGTCCCCAGCACGGCGGCCACGCCTACCTTATGCGCCGCCTCCACGAAGTCCCGCCCGTTGTAGCCCGTGGTGGTGAACAGGAGCAGGACGCGCCGAGCCTGAGAGGACGAGCCATTATCGGGTGAGGCGGCTGGTGTCATATGTCACACGGCCCTGAGGTGACGAGTTATAAGGATGCTAAGAAACCCTCGTTTGTGCAGGCTGCTCAAAAAGGTCCAGGTGCAAGGCGGCGCGCGATGGGCCGACTGAGGCGTACGCCGGGTACGCCGCAGGGAGTGCCCGAGCGCGCCAACGCCGCAGATGGGCTTTTTTCAGCAGCCTGTCAGGCGTCGCGGCGCTGGGTGTGGAACGCCTCCAGCGCGCGGTTGGCCTCGACGATCACCGCGAGCCGCTCCACCACCGCGGCGAGCCTCGGGCCCGGGATCGCGAAATACAGCTCGTGGTCCGCCAGCCCCGTGTACACGCGGTTGCCGATGCAGCCCAGGCTGGTGGCCCCCGTGCCGGACTGGATGGCCTGGGGCACCATGGCGCAGGCGGGGCGCCCCATGGTGGCCACGTCGCCGCGCAGGCCGGCGCTCCAGGCGGCCTCGGCCACCAGCATCACCTGCCGGGCGTCGCCCCGCACCAGGACCACGTCCGGCGGGCAGGGCGCCTCGGCCAGCGGCGCGTACACCAGGACCCCGAACGTGCCCTTGCGCGTGGGGATCTGCGGGATCTCCTCGGGGCGCAGGTAGCCGAGGCCCGTCATGGTGCCCACCAGCCCCTCCAGCTCCTGCGCCTGGGCGGGGGGCAGCTCGATGCCGTGAGTGTAGGCGCCCACCGCGCAGCCGAAGTGGTCCGCCACCTCGGTGTAGAAGGCGCGGCCCTCGGCCGCCAGCTTCCAGTAGGTGCATCCCGAGGCGGCCGGCCGTTCCACGCGCGGCACGCCAGCGGGCGGCGAGGGCAGAAAGGCCATGGCCAGGGGCCGGCTTCTCAGGCTCAGCATTCCCTGCAACTGTTCGGCAAGGGCACGGTTATCCATCGCGTCACACTCCGGGGGCGCCATGGCCCCTCGCCCCGGCATCCACCAGAGGAGCCACCTGCCCCTCCGTCGGTTCCGCTCAGCAATACCAGGGCTCCGTGAGATAAGGGATGGTCGTGCGCGACCCTCCTTGGGGAGGGAGGCTCGGCAGGCCGCGCCCGGCCCCATCGGCCGCCCGCGCGGCGCCCAGCCAGGCGCGGGAGAAGATCTCTCCCCGGGCTTCGCCCCGGGCCTCGCCCGCCTGCACCAGCCGGTGCAGCTCTTCGAACAACCGGTCCATGCGCGGGTCCGGGTGGCGCCAGGGGTAGCAGAGGGCGGCCTCATCGAACGGCCCCACCAGCCCCCGCACCTCGGGCAGCTCCAAGAGCCGGGACCCGGCGGGGATCAGGAGGCGGATGGCGAGCTGGATGGGGGCCACATGCTCCACCAGATCCAACTCGGCCAGCAGCGCCAGCAGGTCCTGGTAGCCCTCCGGCGAGATCCACGGGGTGAAGGCCACGAAGGTGGGGTTCAGCGCCAGCCCCGCGGCCCGGCAGCGGCGGACGGCCTCGACGAAGTCGGCCCGGGTGTGGCCCTTGTCCAGCAGGGCGAGCACCCGGTCGTCCGCGGATTCCACGGCGCTGGTGACGAACAGGCACCCGGTGTTCCGCAGCACCGGCAGGTGCTCGCCGTGTTCCAGCAGGTGCTCGATCTTGATGGTCACGTCGTAGGTGAGGCGCGGGAACTCCGCGTGCAGGGCCCGCACCAGGGCCAGGGCGTGGCCGGGCCCGTTGAAGAAGTCCGGGTCCCCGAAGGTGATGTGCTCGGCGCCGCCGGCGACCTGCCGCCGGATGTCCTCCAGCACCACGTCGCGCTGCACGATGCGGAACTGCCCCTCGTACACCGGCACGATGGGGCAGTGGCGGCACAGGTGCCGGCAGCCCCGGCTCGCCTCCGTGTAGCCCGCCGTGCGGCGCGCCCCGTCGGGCATCCGCACCTGGGCGTACTGCGCCAGCGGCACCATCCCGCCGCGATCCGGGACGATGAAGCGGAGCTTGGAGCGCGAGATCACCGGCTCCGGCTGCGCGCCGTCCCCGGGGCGGCCCCGCCCCGCGCCCAGCCGCCGGGCCAGGCCCAGCAGGCCCTCCTCGAACTCGCCGCCTAGCACGGTGCCCGCGCCCAGCGACCGCAGGAAGCCCTCGTTGGCCGGCGCGTAGAGGCCGTAGAAGCACAGGTGGGCCAGGGGGTTCAGGGCGCGCACGCGCCCCGCCGCCAGGGCGGCCAGGCGCGTGGCCGTGTGCATGGGCACGTAGAAGGCCACCAGGTCCGCCGCGCGCACGGCCGCCTCGTCCAGGCGCTGGCGGGAGAGGTCCAGGCAGGTGACCGAGGCGCCGGCCCGCCGCAGCCAGGCCGCGGGCGAGGCCAGGCCGAACGGCTGCCGACCCAGCTCGTAGGTGGAGACGAGCACGGCGCGGATGCCGGCCGCCCTCCCCCCCTCCTCGCGGGAGATCACCCTTTGTTCCGCCAACATCTCGATGCGGTCGGGAAGAACGAGAGGCCGGCTAGCCCTTCCCCATGGGAGGCCGGTAGCCGGGCGGCAGGGCGGCACCCTCGCCGAAGAAGAAGTCCTCCATCTGCTGCTTGAGGATCTCGTCCGCCTCCGGCGATGCGGGGTCCAGACGGTATTCGTTGATGACCATGGTCATGTGGCCCACCCACATCTTCCAGGCCTGCTGCGAGACGCTTTCGTAGATCTTCTTGGCCAGCGCCTCGTCGCCGAGGGACCGGACCATGACCATGGCCGCCTCGCCCTCCGTCGTGCTCTCGTCGATCCCCGGCAGCTCCTCGGAGAGCTTGACGCAATTCACCATCCGCTGTGCCATCCCGACCTCTCCTTTTCCGTCCCACGCAACCCGCGGGATCGAATCGTTCCCGCTGACCCACATCGCGGTGGCCAGCGCCACCCGCCCATGACGGATACCGACTTACCATCGCATATCGCCGCCGAAACGGCAAGGGGGCCCGCGGCGGGTCCCGAAGGTGGATGGTCCCCGAAGGGCGGCGCGCCGCTAAGCAGGATGCTGAATACCTCTCTCTTGCCCAGGCTGCTCAAAAAGGTCCATATGCAAGGCGGCGCGCGATGCGCCGAGTGAGGCGTACTCCGGGTACGCCGCAGCGAGTGCGCGAGCGCGCCAACGCCGCAGATGGGCCTTTTTCAGCAGCCTGTCAGGGAGAGTACACGGTCAGGTGGACGCGGCCGATAAGCTGGCCCTGGACGGTGAGCACATCCACGCGCCACGCACCCACCGGATCCGCCCCGAGGTCCGTGAGGCGCGAGAAGGTACGGTACCCCCCGGGCCGGCCGCCGCG
>DASPOZ010000353.1:0-3888 GCA_035625755.1 Candidatus Sulfotelmatobacter sp. | reverse complement strand
GGCGTGGGTGCAGTTCTCCTTGCACCCGGTGATGGTGACGTTGAACTTGCGGGGGAGGTTCGTGAAGGCCCTGTTGCCCACGAAGGCGGCGGTGAAGGCCCGCGCCGCGGGCGAGGCGTCGAACAGCTCCTGGGGCGTAATTCCGGCCACGGGGCAGCCCACCACATTCCGGATGTTGTCCATCCCGGTCTGGAGCGTGGTGAGGCCCACGGCCTCCAGGGCTTCCCGGATGCCGGGGACCGTCTCGATGGTCAACCAGCGAAGCTGGATCTGTTGGCGGGTGGTGACGTCCAGGATGGCGCCGCCCTGGCGGCGGCTGATGTCTGCGATGGTCCGGAGCTGGGCGGCGTTGGTGATGCCGCTGGTGATGCGGATACGGATCATGAAGAGGCCCGGGGTCGGGTCGCGCAGGAACACCCCGTGCCACTTCAGGCGCTGGACGTCTCCCTCGGGGATGGCCTCCCAGCCCTCACGGGCGAAGGTCGCAATCTCTGGCCCGACGTCCAGCCCGTCCTTTTCGGCCTTGATCTGCTCGACCCTGTTCATCCCCTTCCCCACACTTCGTGGTGGCGGTCCGGCCCGTCATGGGGCATCGGCGCTTTGCGGGACGCTGCAAGACTTCCTTCGCCCCGGCCGCTCAAACCGGACACACTACCGCGCGCGCTGCGCGGGGTGCCCACCGCAGGCGGGTCGGAAGCATCATGGGTCCGTACGTTGCAGCCCACCCGCTGCCGGTCAGGCAGCGGGGAATGCCGTTGGGCCTTTTTCAGCAGATTGGGTAGGCCCCGCGGCAGACTTCCCCGGCCTGGCCCAGGGATCCCCGCAAGGCGGTTGGGCCGGCGGGCGCGAGGGGGTTGAGCGCCCGCGGGCGCCTCCGCGGCGGAGTCCCTGGGGCCAGGCCGAGTGCGTTGAGGCAGGGCAAGCCCTGTGCCACGCCGTGGCGGGCGGGACGGTCCTCGGGGCGAACCGGTTTGTAAACGTCGATTGCTTGCGGGGTTAGCGAGATTTCCGCCACTGCCTGGCGGGTATGGTCGTGGCCCCTGGTGAACATGGGGGCGCCGCAACTGTCGCTCGCGACAACAAAAACGTCGCTTCGGACATCCTGTCCCCCTGCCTCCACTTTTCACCACATCCGTGGCGTCTTCCGCGCTACAGGCCGGGCGCGGCCGTCCGGATGGTGTAGGCGGCTTCGACCTCGGACACGAAGATCACGCCGTCGCCGAAGTTCCCGGTGAAGGCCGCCTGCTGGATCGTCGTCATGGCCCGGTCGGCCTCGCCGTCTTCCACCACCAGCAGGAGCATGGTCTTGGGCAGCTCGTCGTATCGGGCGGATCCCACCTGGATCCCCCCCTGTTTTCCCCGACCGGAGACCGCAAGTTTCGTGAGGCCGACCAGCCCCGCCTGCTCCAAGGCGGCGCGAACCTCGTCCTCTTTCTCGGGGCGGATGATCGCCCGGATCATCTTCATGGGCGCCAAGCAGGTCCGGGCGATCGATGCCGGGGATCACCCGGAGCCCGCGTCGGGACACCCGTGATCCCCGGTGCCCCGCCCGGGGCGAGACGAGCACCTACCGCGGTGACGCCCACGGGACCCGAACGACCCCGGCGGGCCTGGCGATGACCGGTCGCATCCGAACCGCTGGCGGCCCCGGGGGGGCCCCGCGTTCGGGGGCCGGGGGGGCTGCCTTTTCCTGTCCCGGTTCACTCGTCGCCAGCCACAGAAGCCCTCCCCCCAGGACGGCCGCCCCAACCAGATTGCCCGCCGTCACCCATGCCAGGAGGGCGAGCAGGTGCCGCCCGCCGGCGCCGTGCGCGGCGCGCCCGACCCATACCGGAACGTTCAGCGCGGCATCCACCGAGGCCAGCCGAAACCCGCTGGCGACGAACAGGAACAACCCTCCCCCGATGACGGCCGTCCGCCAGCGGGGTTCCCGGGGCAGGGCGGCGACCAGCACCACCAGCCCCAGCCACCATCCGCCGAGGAGCCCCTGCAGCAGCAGTTGGCGGGCGGGGACAACCATCCGCCTTGCCGAAAGCTCTGCCAGGGTCGGTAGCAGACCCTCCAGCAGGCCCGCGTGAGCCATCAGCGCGGCCACGCTCGCGGAGCCGAGCAGGTTCGCCGCGGCGCACACCACCACGGCCGCGGCGCAGAGGTTCGTACGACCCTGCCGTTCCAGGCGGCAGATCGCGAGCAGGGCCCCCATTCCTACCGATAGGTCCAGGCGGGCGAGGAGGACCGCCGCGGACAGTCCCGAGGCGACCACGGCGGGGGCGGCAAGGTCTTCCGCCCCCGGCGCGACCGCCGCGACCCGGACCCGCACGGCGATGGCGGCCATGTAAACGAAGGCGATGGCGACCCCCGCCAGGTACGCGGAGGTCACGAACCGCCCGGGGGAAAGCGTGAAGGCCGAGAGCTTGCGTGCGGCGCTCGCCCGCAGCGGGCCCAGATCTCCTCCGGGATCCCGCCACCCGCCCGTCCGGCCCGTCAGCACCGGATGGCCTCCGCGCTGCGTTCGCCCGTGCGGATCCTGCGGGCGTCGCCCAGCGGCGCCACGAAGATCTTCCCGTCCCCGATCTCCCCCGTCCGGTTGGCCCTTACGATGGCGGCGATGGCGCGCTCCACATCGCCTTCCGGGACCGCGAGCATGAGCAGACACTTGGGCAGGTAATGCACCCGCGCCGTGCCGGGCCCCGGGTAGGCAAGGCCTCCCTGCCTGCCGCGCCCGACAACGCGCATGGCCGTGAGGGTGGGGATGCCCGCCTTCTGTAGTTCCACCTTCGTGGCGGTTGCCATCCGCGGCCGCACGATGGCGATGACCTCCTTGAGGGGTTGCTCTCCCGGGGCCTGCCGCACGACGACCTCGGGGAGGCCATCCGATCCGTTCCGCCCCGACGTCCCCGCGTCCGGCCCGGAGTCCCGCGCGTCCTTTCCGGGTTTGGCCTCCTCGATGTGTTTCATGCCTCCCTAATTGTCCTCGCCGCGGGCGGCGGCCTGGACGCCGTCGCCTGCGGCCTGCCCCAGTTCGTCCCGCCGGCCTGGCCCGGGGCAACCCTCGTGGCCGTCGCCTCGCCGGACGTGAGGGGGTGAGACGCCCGAGCGGGCGGTCACGGGGCGATCCCCGGGGCCAGGTCGGGGGCGCCGACGGAAAGGGCAAGGCATGTGCCATGGCGGCCCGCGCCGGCATCTCGCTGGTGAGGAGACGGGCGCTCGCCCAGCGGGCGCGGGCAGTTAGCGCCGCCCTGCGATCGCGGGGCCGCAGCGGAGACACCGCCGAAATGGTCGTTCGCGACGTCAAAAGTGTTGCTGTGGACAATGCCGGTCGCGCCGGATCGCTCCCAAGGGGCGCAGGCGATGCGGGGTGGGGCTAGGAGTTGGGCGGGCTTAGGAGGCTGCTGAAAAACGGGTCTTCTGCAGGCTGCTCAAAAAGGTCCGGATGCAAGGCGGCGCGCGAAGCGCCGACTGAGGCGTACGCCGGGTACGCCGCAGGGAGTGCGCGAGCGCGCCAACACACCACCCGCTGCCGCCGAGGCAGCGGGGAGAGCTGTTGGGCCTTTTTCAGCAGCCTGCTAGGCGTGTAGGTGGCAGGCGACCGTGTGGCCCGGCGCCGCGGGGCGCAGGACGGGGGTCTCTGAACGGCAGCGGTCCATGGCGAAGGGACAGCGGTCGGCCAGGGGGCAGCCCACCCGCCCCGTCAGTGGGGTGCCGGTCTCGCCGCGCAGCCGGATGCGCTCGCGGCGGAGGCCCGGCTCCGGGATGGGGACTGCCGAGAGGAGGGCCTGGGTGTAGGGGTGGAGGGGCTTGTTGAAAAGCTCGGCCGCGGGCGCCAGCTCCACCAGTTGCCCGAGGTAGAGCACGGCCACCCGGTGGCTGAGGTACTTCACCGTGCTC
>DASPOZ010000352.1:0-3434 GCA_035625755.1 Candidatus Sulfotelmatobacter sp. | reverse complement strand
GCTGGGGCACCCACGGGGACCACCCGGTGATCGCCCTGGTGCCCGCCTCGGTGCGGGAGGCCTTCACCGAGACGGTGCGGGCCTTCAATCTGGCCGAGCGGTTTCGGGTGCCGGTGATGCTGCTGATGGACGAGGTCATCGCCCACATGCGCGAGCCGGTGGAGTTGCCCGAGCCCGGCGAGCTGGAGATCTGGGACCGGCCCCGCCCCAGCGTGGGCCCGGAGGCCTACCTGCCCTACGCGGAGACGCCCTCGGGGGTCCCGCCCATGGCGGACTTCGGCACAGGATACCGGTACCACGTCACGGGCCTCGCCCACGACCAGCGGGGCTTCCCCAAGGACGGGGCAAAGACGGTGGACGCCCTCCTGCACCGCCTCCTGCGCAAGCTGGAGCTGGCCCGGGAGGACATCGATCGCTTCGAGCTCACCGCCACCGACGACGCCGACGTGCTGGTGGTGGCCTACGGGAACGTGGCCCGCTCGGCCCGGGCGGCGCTGCGGGAGGCACGGGCCGCGGGACAGCGGGTGGGCCTCTTCCGCCCCCTGACCATCTGGCCGTTCCCGGAGGCCGAGGTGGAGAAGCTGTCTCGCGGCTGCCGGGCCATCGTGGTGGCCGAGATGAACGCCGGCCAGATCGCGCTGGAGATCGAACGGGCGGTGCGGGGGCGCTGCCCCGTCTACCGCGTGAACCGGATCGACGGCGAACCCATCGCGCCCGAGGAGATCGTGCTCGGCATCAAGGAGGCCGCCTGATGTTCGCCTACCATCACTACCCCCGCCTGCCCATGTTCCCCCACATCTGGTGCGCCGGCTGCGGGGACGGGATCGTGCTGAAGGCGCTCCTGCGGGCCATCCACAAGGTGGGCCTGGCCAAGGATCAGGTGTGCATGGTCTCGGGCATCGGCTGCTCCAGCCGGCTCACAGGCTACGTGGACTTCAACACGCTCCACACCACCCACGGCCGCCCGCTGGCCTTCGCCACCGGCATCAAGATGGCCCGGCCGGACATGCACGTGTTCGTCATCACCGGCGACGGGGACGCCATGGCCATCGGCGGGAACCACTTCATCCACGCCTGCCGGCGCAACATCGGCATCACCACCATCCTCTTCAACAACCGGATCTACGGGATGACGGGCGGCCAGCTGGCGCCCACCACGCCCGTGGGCGGAGTGGCCAGCACGGCCCGTTACGGGAGCATCGATCCCCCCTTCGATCCCTGCCGGGTGGCCATCGCCTGCGGGGCCAGCTACGTGGCCCGCGGCTCGTCGTACCACGCCCAGCAACTGGAGCGCCTGATCGAGGGCGGGATCCGGAACAAGGGCTTCTCGCTGGTGGAGGTGGTGACCAACTGCAACACCTACTACGGCCGCCCCAACCGGATGAGCCTCACGGACCTGCTGCGCTGGGAGAAGGACAACTCGGTGAACGTGAAGGCCGCCGCGCAGATGACCCCGGAGCAGCTCCGGGACAAGTTCACGGTGGGGGTGCTGCACCAGGAGACGCGGCCCGAGTACTCGGCGGTCTACGCCGACCTGGTGGCCCGCGTGCAGGGCCCGGCCGCGGCGAGACCCGCGGCCGGGGCCAAGACGGAGGCTGCGGTCGAGCCCGGGCCCGGGCCCGCGGCCGCCGCGCGGTCCGAAGCCGGGGAACCGTCCGGGGACGAGGGGGTGCCGGCGCCGGAGGAGGGTCTCGTGGGCGCGACGGCGGCAGAAGAACAGCGCGGAGCGGCACAGGAGAAAGGGGCGGGGGCATGATGGGCCCATATGCGATCCGGCTGAGCGGCGAGGGCGGGCAGGGTCTCGTCCTGGCCGGCATCATCCTGGCCGAGGCGGCCTGCCTGTACGACGGACGGCGCGCGGTGCAGACCCAGACCTACGGCCCCGAGTCCCGGGGCGGGGCCAGCAAGTCCGAGGTGATCATCAGCGACGCCGAGATCGATTACCCCAAGGCCGGGGACGTGGACTTGTTCCTGGCCCTGGCGCAGGAGGCGGCCACCAAGTACGGCGCCCGGGTGAAGCCGGGGGGCATGGCGGTGCTGGACGCGGGGCGGGTCCTCACGCCCCCCGAAGGCCCCTTCAGCGTCTACTCGCTCCCCATCATCGAGACGGCGCGGGAGCGGGTGGGCAAGGTGGTGGTGGCCAACATCGTGGCCCTGGGGGTGATCGTCGGGCTCTCGCGCGTGGTCACCCGCGAGGGGCTGGAACGGGCGGTGCTGGACCGGGTGCCCAAGGGCACCGAGGCCCTGAACCGGCGGGCGCTGGAGGCCGGGTTCGAGCTGGCGGAGGCGCTCCAGCCGCAGGAGGCTCGACGCTAGACGCGGGAGGCCGAACAGCGGCACGCGCCTCCAGGCTTTTCGGGCGTGAGGCGTGAGGCGTCAGGCGGGAAGCGTCGAGCGTCAGGCGAAGGAGAAGGAGGATGCCATGAGCAGCCCGGGCATCGTCATCGTTGGAATCCTGGCCGTGGCGGTCCTGTTTGTCCTGGTGCCCCGGGTGCTCCACATCCTGGGGTTCTACCGCGCCCCCCGGGCCGTGTCGTGTCCCGAGACGGGGGCGCCGGTGCGGGTGGATCTGGACGCATCCCGGGCGGCCTTCACCTCGGCCTTCGGCCGGCCGCGCCTGCGCGTGAGCTGGTGCACCCTCTGGCCGCAGCGGAGGCGCTGCGCGCAGGCATGCGTCGAATCGCCCGAGATGGAACAGCCGGCGCCGGAGAAGCTAGCAGGCTGCTGAAAAAGGCCATCTGCGGCGTTGGCGCGCTCGCGCGCTCGCTGCGGCGTACGCGGAGTACGCCTCACTCGGCGCATCGCGCGCCGCCTTGCAGCTGGACCTTTTTGAGCAGCCTGCGAAAGGGCGACGTTATCATTGGTAGCGCCCCGGCTGCGGCCGGGGTCGGATGCCCGCCGCCGGCGTGCCTCGTCCTGCCCGGCGGTGGGCGGCGTGCGGGAGCCGCGAGGCCCGGATCACGGGAGGCCCTGCGGGGCGTACGGGAAGCGAGGGGAAGCGATGCGACCGAAGGTGACCGTGGTGGGTTCCGGCAACGTGGGGGCGACGGTGGCGCAGTACATCGCCCACGCAGAACTGGCGGACGTGGTGCTGGTGGACATCCTGGAGGGGATCCCGCAGGGGAAGGGGCTGGACCTGTGGGAGGCGGGCCCCGTGGGCGGGTCGGATGCCCGCGTGCGCGGGACCAACGACTACGCCGACACGGCGGCATCGGACGTGATCGTGATCACCGCCGGGCTGGCCCGCAAACCGGGCATGAGCCGGGATGATCTGGTGATGGCCAATGCCTCCATCCTGACGGACGTGGTGGCCAAGGTGGTGCCGCCATCGCCCCAGGCCATCCTGGTGGTGGTGACCAACCCGCTGGACGTGATGGCGCAACTCGCCTTCGCCAAGAGCGGGTACCCGCGCGAGCGCGTGGTGGGCATGGCCG
>DASPOZ010000351.1:0-4457 GCA_035625755.1 Candidatus Sulfotelmatobacter sp. | reverse complement strand
GCGGACCCAGCACCGGGCTTCCCACCAAGACCGAGCAGGCCGACCTGCTGATGGTCCTCTTCGGCCGCAACAGCGACAGCCCCGTGCCGGTGATCGCGGCGTGCAGCCCCGGGGACTGCTTCTACGCGGCCCTGGAGGCGGCGCGCATCGCCGTCAAGTACATGACGCCGGTCTTCCTCCTCTCGGACGGCTACCTGGCCAACGGCGCCGAGCCGTGGCGCATCCCGAAGATGGCGGAACTGCCGGACATCCCCGTGCAGTTCCGATCGGATCCGCAGGGCTTCTTCCCCTACCTCCGCGAGGGGGAGACCCTGGCCCGGCCCTGGGTGCGCCCGGGCACCCCGGGGCTGGAGCACCGCATCGGCGGGATCGAGAAGGAGGACGTGACGGGCAACGTCTCCTACTCCCCGGCCAACCACGAGCTCATGGTGCGGGCCAGGGCCGCCAAGGTGGCCGGCATCGCCCGCGAGATCCCGCCCACCAACATCCGGGGCCCCGAGGTGGGCGACGTGCTCATGGTGGGTTGGGGCAGCACCTTCGGCTCCCTCTCGGCCGCCCTGGACGAGCTGCGGGCCAAGGGCCGGGCCGTGGCCCACATTCACCTGCGCTATCTGAACCCGCTGCCCGCGGACCTGGGGGGCATCCTGCGCCGTTACAAGCGGGTGCTGGTGCCCGAGTTGAACACGGGGCAGCTCCTCAAGGTCCTGCGGGCCGAATACGTCCTGGACGCGGTGGGCCTGAACAAGATTCAGGGGCAGCCCTTCAAGGTGAGCGAGATCGTCCGCAAGGTGGAGCAACTCCTGGAGGAGATCCGATGACCCCCGGCGTGGCCGCCGACACACCCAAGCTGAGCCGCAAGGACTTCGTCTCGGACCAGGACGTCCGTTGGTGCCCGGGCTGCGGGGACTATTCCATCCTGGCCCAGGTGCAGCGGGCGCTGCCCGATTTCGGGGTGCCCCGCGAGAAGTTCGTCTTCATCTCCGGGATCGGCTGCTCCAGCCGCTTCCCGTACTACATGAACACCTACGGGATGCACGGCATCCATGGCCGGGCACCGGCCATCGCCAGCGGCCTGAAGGTGTCCCGGCCGGACCTGCACGTGTGGATCGTCACGGGGGATGGGGACGCCCTGAGCATCGGCGGGAACCACCTGATCCACACCCTGCGGCGCAACCTCTCGCTCAAGATCCTGCTCTTCAACAACCGGATCTACGGCCTCACCAAGGGGCAGTACTCGCCCACCTCGGAACTGGGGAAGGTGACCAAGTCCACCCCCTTCGGCTCGGTGGATCACCCGTTCAATCCCATCAGCGTAGCCCTGGGCGCGGACGCCACCTTCGTGGCCCGCAGCGTGGACGTGGACGCCAAGCACCTGCAGGACATGCTGCGGCGCGCCCACGAACACCCGGGGGGCGCCTTCGTGGAGATCCTCCAGAACTGCAACATCTTCAACGACGGCGCCTGGGACAGCCTCACCGACAAGAACACCAAGGCCGACACCACCCTGGTGCTGGAACACGGGAAGCCCCTGCGCTTCGGCAAGAATCGGGAGAAGGGCATCCGCCTCGCCCAGGGCCTGCGCCCGGAGGTGGTGTCCCTGGGGGACGGGATCGACGAGAAGGACCTCGTGGTGCACGACGAGCACAACCCGGCCGTGGCGTTCCTCCTGAGCCGGATGGGCCCGCCGGACTTCCCCACGCCCCTGGGGGTGTTCTACAGCGACGTGCGGCCCACCTATGAGGCCGTGGCGAACCGGCAGATGGAGGCGGCCCGCGCCAAGTTGGGGGAGGGCGATGTGGACGCCCTCCTGAACCGCGGCGACACCTGGGTGGTGAAGTAGCGCGCCGCCCGCGGTCGCGGCGCGGCCCGGGCCGCCGGGCCCCGGGGCGGCCTCCGGGGCCCCCCACCCGCGGACCCGACACGCCCGAGCCTCAGTCCGGCCCGCATCCTTCGGCCGGGGCGGCCTCGTCGCCGGCCCGGCACTGGCGCACCGTGAGGACGTGCCGAACCGTCTCGCCCTCTCCCCCTCGCGATGACACGGAGGCCCGTGGCCCCGGCGCACGCCGCCCGCGCAAGCGGCCGGGTGTGCCGCCGCCGGCCCGGGGAGGCCTATGGGATACAAGGTCGTCATCACGGATGTGCAATTCCCCACCCAGGACCCGGAGCGCCGGACCCTGGGCGACATCGCCGACCTGGTGGTGGCCCCGGGGACGAGCCCCGAGGCCCTGGTCGCGGCGGCCCGGGATGCCGACGCGGTCATCAACACCTACGCCAAGCTGCCCGGGGAGGTCCTCCGCGGGCTGACCAAGTGCCGGATCGTGGCCCGCACCGGTATCGGTGTGGACACCGTGGACATGCCGACGGCCACGGCGCTCGGCATCATCGTCACGAACGTGCCCGACTACTGCATCGACGAGGTGTCGGATCACGCGCTGGCCCTCACCTTGTCCCTGACCCGCAAGGTCGTGAGCGCCACGGCCGCCGTCCGGGCGGGGGCGTGGGGGGTCAAGGTCGCGGTGCCCATCGCGCGGCACCGGGGGCGCACGCTGGGGCTGGTGGGCCTCGGCAAGATCCCGCGGGCGCTGGTCCCCAAGGCGCAGGCCCTGGGCTTCCAGGTGATCGCCTTCGACCCGTACGTGCCGCCCGAGGGCGGGGCGCCGCTGGGCGTCCGGATGGTGGACTTCGAGACCCTCCTGCGCGAGTCGGACGTGGTCAGCATCCACGCCCCCCTGACGGACGAGACCAAGGGGCTCTTCGGCGACCGGGAGTTCGGGCTGATGAAGCCGGGGGCGTTCATCGTCAACACGTCGCGCGGCCCGCTGATCCAGGGGGCGGCCCTGGTCCGCGCGTTGGAGAGCGGCCGCCTGGCGGGGGCCGGCCTCGACGTCCTGGACGTGGAGCCGCCGCCCGCCGGCAGCCCGCTCCTCCAGATGCCCAACGTGGCGGTCACGCCCCACATCGGCTACTACTCGGAGGAGTCCCAGGTCGAGCTCCAGACCAAGGCGGCCCAGGAGGTGCGGCGGGTGCTGACGGGCGAGGCCCCTCGGAACGTCGTCAACCGGGACGTCCTGCCCCGGGCCCGCGCCGCCGCCCGGACCGCGTGAGCCGGTGGACCTGACGCGCCTGGCCCGCGACCTGGCCCGCATCGTCGGCCCCGACGGCGTGGTGTCCGACTCCGACGCGCTCACCGTGTACGAGCGGGACGCGCTCACCTACCTGAGCGAGTATCCGCCCCAGATCGTGGCGCTGCCCCGCTCCACCGCGGAGGTGGCGGCGGTGGCCCGCCGGTGCTTCGAGGCCGGCGTGCCCATCACGCCACGGGGCGCCGGCACCGGCCTGGCCGGCGGGGCCGTGGCGGCCCGCGGGGGCGTGCTCATCGGCCTGAACCGCATGGACCGCATCCGGTCTGTGGACCTGGCCAACCGCCAGGCCGAGGTGGAGGCGGGGCTGGTGAACCTGTGGCTCACCAACGCCGTGCGGGAGCGGCGGTACTTCTTCGCGCCGGACCCCTCCAGCCAGGCGGCGTCCACCATCGGGGGGAACATCGGCAACAATGCCGGTGGGGCCCACTGCCTCAAGTACGGGATGACGGTGGGCCACGTCCTGGCCCTGGAGGTGGTGCTTTCCGACGGCAGCGTGGTGCACCTGGGCGGGCCCGCGCCCGACCCGCCCGGGTACGACCTGGCCGGCGTCTTCGTGGGGTCCGAGGGGACCTTCGGCATCGCCACGGCCGCCACGGTGCGGCTGCTGCCGGAGCCCGAGGGCGTCAAGACGATGCTGGCCATCTTCGAGTGCGTGCAGGATGCCAGCAACGCGGTGGCCGCCATCACGGCCGAGGGGATCATCCCCGCGGCGCTGGAGATGATCGACAAGCACATCATCCGCGCCGTGGAAGAGGTGGTGCGGGCCGGCTACCCGCAGGACGCCGAGGTGGTGCTGCTCATCGAGCTGGACGGCCCCTGGGCCGAGATCGAGGCCCAGGCCGACGCCGTGCTGAAGGTCTGCCGCCGGACCAACGTGATCGAGGTCCGCGTGGCCAAGGACGAGCAGGAGCGGGCCCGGCTCTGGAAGGGGCGCAAGGAGGCGGCCGGGGCCGTGGGGCGCATCACCCCCACCTACTACCTGCAGGACTGCGTGATCCGGCGCACGCTGCTGCCCCGCATCCTGGGAGAGATCGACGCCATCGGCGCCCGGCACGGCGTCCGGATCGCCAACGTCTTCCACGCCGGGGACGGCAACCTGCATCCCCTGATCTGTTTCGACGAGCGGGTGCCCGGGGAGCTGGAGCGGGCCGTGGCCGCGGGGTCCGAGATCCTGCGCCTCTGCATTGCGGTGGGCGGAACGGTGACCGGCGAACACGGCGTGGGGCAGGAGAAGATGAACTTCATGCCGCTGATGTACTCCGAGGAGGACCTGGCGGCCATGCTGAAGGTGCGCAACGCCTTCAACCCCGAGAA
>DASPOZ010000350.1:0-3674 GCA_035625755.1 Candidatus Sulfotelmatobacter sp. | reverse complement strand
CGGCGCGCGCCTCGTCCAGGCCGGCCACCACGCGGGTCAGCGGGGTGGGCACGCCCAGGCGGGCCGCCGTCTCCGTCAGACAGGCCTTGTCCATGGCGATCCGCAAGCACGCGGAGTTCGGCAGGGCCAGGCGAGCGGTTTTCTCCAGCGCTCCGCGACTCCCGTCAAGCGCCATGCAACTGGTGTCGTCGAGGGGGATGACCACCTTCACGCGGTGCGCCCGCGCGGCCTCCACCACGAACCGGGCGAAGGCCCCCGGCTCGCTGCGCGAGGAGGGGGCCACCAGGCCCTTGGTCACGGCCCGCGAAGAGAAACTCAGGGACCCCGGCGGGCCCACCACCACCACCGGGATGCCGCGGGCGTGCAGCGCCCGCGCCATGGCCAGGCAGCCGATTGAGTGGGCGGCGGTCAGGAGGACGGCCATGCCTGCCTCGCCGCAGCATCCGGTCTGATAGGCCGCCTAGGAGCCAGTGTACGGAGGACCCGGTACCCTGCCCTGCGGATCCCTTCGACCCCGCGGTGCCATGGCTCGGCTAGCGCCGGGAGGGGATCGGCGAGGGCGAACTTGTCGTAGTGGTCGGCCCGGAAGAACTCCAGCAGGAAGTCCGCCACGGCCCTGGCGCGGCTCGGGTAGTAGGGGTCGATCTCGCGGCCGACGCCGCGCAGCAAGAGCGCCGTGTGCCGCACGTCGAGCCAGAGGCCACGCCCCCGCACCCCCGGCCGATAGGGACCGACGGGACCGATCCGTCCCCGGGTGTACCACTCGTACGCGAGGTACGGCGTGTTGAGCCCGGCTCGGATCGTGGTGCCCAGGTTGATGCCGGCCCGCGGGTTCAGATCGGTGAGCCCCCACAGGCCGTGGCGCGGGCTCTGGCGGAACTGCAGGCTGAACAACCCCTCGTAGTGCAGCCCCCGCAGGAGGCGCGCCGTGTGCGCGGCTACCAAGGGATCGACGGGCACCATCTCGCGGACGATGCTGTCGAGCCCGGTGAGGGTGAGCGTCTTCAAGCTCCGGTGCTGGGCGACGGCCACGATCTCGCCGCGCGCGCAGAAACCATTCAGGTTGATCTGATGGCCCGGATAGTACTCCTGGAGCAGCAGGCTGCGGCCATCAGCCAAATACGGCTCCAGGATGTCCTCCAGGGTCTTCCAGCGCGCGGCGAAGCGCACCTTGAAGGTCAGGTGCGCAGGCACACCCTGGGTGAGGGCCGAGGCGCGCGGCTTCACCACCACCGGGTACCCCAGGTCGGCGGAGGCGGCGCGCGCCTCGTCCAGCGTGGTCACCACGCGGCTGAGCGGGGTGGGTACGCCCAGGCGGGCCGCCGTCTCCGCCAGACGCTCCTTGTCCATGGCGATCCGCAGGCACGCAGAGTTCGGGAGGGCCAGGCGGGCGGTGTGTTCCATCTCCCCACGGACCCGGTCGAGGGCCATGCAACTGGTGTCGTCCAAGGGGAGGACCACCTCCACGCCGTGCGCCCGCGCGGCCTCCATCACGAACCGGGCGAAGGCCTCCGGCTCGCTGCGGGAGGGTGGGGCCACCAGGGCTTTGGTGACGGCCCGAGAATAGAAGGTCAGAGACCCCGGCCGGCCCACCACCAGCACGGGGACGTTCCGGGCGTGCAGCGCCCGCGCCACGGCCAGGCAGCCAAAGCTATGGGCGGCGGTCAGGAGGACGGCCATGCCTGCCTCGCCACTTCTCGCGGGCTGGAGGGACGCCGAGGAGCCAGTGGACGGAGGGCCCGGTACCCTGCCCTGCGGATCCCTTCGACCCCGCGGTGCCATGGCTCGGCCAGCGCCGGGAGGGGATCGGCGAGGGCGAACTTGTCGTAGTGGTCGGCCCGGAAGAACTCCAGCAGGAAGTCCGCCACGGCGCGCCGCCGGGTCGGGTAGTGGGGATCGATCCCGCGATCCACGCCGCGCAGCAGATGGGCGGTGTGCAGGATATCGAGCCAGAGGCCACGCCCGCGCACGCCGGGCCGCGACGAACCCGCGGAATCAACGCGACCTTGGGTGTACCATTGGTAGGCGAGATAGGGAGTGTTGACACCGGCGCGGATCGTGGTGCCGACGAACATGCCCGCCCGCGGATTGAGATCCATCACGCCCCAGGGGCCCCCGCCCGCCCGTTGCCGGAACTGCACGTTGAACAGCCCCTCGTAGCCGATGCCCCGGAGGAGGCGCGCGGACTGCTCCAACAGGCCCGGGTCCGTGGGCACCGTCTCCCGAACGGAGGCGTCGGACCCGGCGAGGGGATGCGTCTTCGTGGTGCGCTTCTGGATGACGGCCACGATTTCCCCGCCGACGCAGAGGCCCTCCACGCACATCAGGACGCCCGGGAAGTATTCCTGGAGCAGCAGGCTCCGCCCCTCGGCCAGGTACGGTGCCAAAATCTGCCCCAAGGCCTTCCAGTCCCCGGCGAAGCGGACCTTGAACCTCAGGTGCGGAGGAATGCCCTGGGTGAGGGCCGAGGCCCGCGGCTTCACCACCACGGGGTACCCCAGGTCGGCGGCGGCGGCGCGCGCCTCGTCCAGGGCGGCCACCAGACGGGACCGTGGGGCGGGCACGCCCAGGCGGGTCGCCGTCTCTGCCAGGCGCGCCTTGTCCATGGCGATCCGCAGGCACGCGGAGTTCGGGAGGGCCAGGCGAGTGGTCTTTTCCAGCGCTCCGCGGATCCCGTCAAGCGCCATGCAACTGGTGTCGTCGAGGGGGATGACCACCTTTACGCGGTGCGCCCGCGCGGCCTCCACCACGAACCGGGCGAAGGCCTCCGGCTCGCCGCGCGACGAGGGGGCTACCAGGGCCTCGGTCACGGCCCGCGAGTAGAAGGTCAGGGACCCCGGCGGGCCCACCGCCACCACAGGAACACCGCGGGCGTGCAGCGCCCGCGCGGCGGCGAGGCAGCCGCAGTTGTGGGCCCCCGTCAAGAGGACGGCCATCTCCCCCCTCGGCTACTCATGCTTCCTCCGCCGGAGGCGTTTGGTTGGTGACGTGCGAGCGGTGCGCGGACGGGGGTGTGGCAGTGGCGAGGTTACGCTACGGGGCTGCGCCGGTCGGCCGCACCCCAGATGTCCACTGCTTCCCAGGCCTGCGCCCGGACGGCAGGGGGCACCTCGCCCAAGCAGCATCCGACCCCGATGGCGGCCCGCACCTGATCCACGGTGGCCCCGGCCTCATAGGCGCGCCGGACGGCCACCGGGAGCCGATCGAAGTCCGCCTGGGCCATGGCGGAGGCGACGGCTTCGAGTTCCAGTTGCATTGCCATGCTCTCCCACCCCCGCGCACAAGCAGGACTCGTACCAGCGCGTAATCCCTTGAAAATACGCAGGGGGTATGGGCGCCCCTTGTTCACCATGGGCAAACTCTATCCTACCTGCGGCAACCTTGGCGCTTGGCCCCAGACCCCTTGGGTGGCCCTCGCGCCCGGATGCCGGGCGACGGATGACCGACGAGAGCCGACGGTTCCCGCCGGACCCCCTGGGCGGCCCCTGGGCCGGAATGATAGAGCCGGCGCGGCCGTTCCCTCGGCCGCGCCGCCCGCTTGCGAGCCGGCCTTCGGCTCGCGGGGAGCAGGCTGCTGAAATAGGCCCACCCCCCCATTGCGGAATGCGGATCGCGGATTCCGTGCGGCGCTGCGAAGTGCTGGCCCGCCTATTCCGCATTCCGCAATCCGCATT
>DASPOZ010000349.1:0-3076 GCA_035625755.1 Candidatus Sulfotelmatobacter sp. | reverse complement strand
CGGTGCGCTCGCGCCGTGGCCAGTTGACGCCAGGCCGGAGGGATATTATGCTATCCCCCTAGCCGTAATATCCACCTGGAGGGTCCCCGCATGCCGCCAAAAAGGCGCACCAGCATCCTGCTGGACGAAACCCTGCTGCGGAAAGCCCGCCGGACCTTGAGGGCCTCTACCAACACCGAGGCGATCACCAAGGCCCTGCGGGAGGCCGTCCTCAACAAGGGCGTCGAGGCGGCGCTCAGGGACCTGGTGCGGAGGGGCCGCGGGCGCTTCGCGGACGTCTATCGGTAGCGACGTTGCCCATCCTCCTCGACACGAATGTCTATCTCCAGGCGATGCGATCCGACGCCGGGGCCGCCTTCTTCGAGCGCCACTTCCTGCCCGCCGTCTTCCGTACATACCTCTCCGCCGTCGTCGCCGAGGAACTGTACGCGGGGGCGCTGGACGCGGCCGCGGTGCGCCTGGTCGAGCGATATGTGGGTGCCCTGGAAAAGGCCGGGCGTGTGGTCACACCGACGTTTCAGGACTGGAAGGAAGCGGGGAGGCTGATCGCGCGCATCACCCGGAAGGAGCCCGGCCGGAAGTCCAAGGCCCAGCAGCTCTTGAACGATATGCTCCTGGCGCTGAGCGCCCGCCGCATCGGGGCCGACCTTTTCACCTTCAATCGCGACGACTTCGAACTGATCCGCCGGCACAAGCCCTTCTCGCTGCAAGTCCTGCCCTAGGACCTCGCCATGCGCCCCGCCCCGACCCGCCAACCGAGGATTTGAGCCTTTCCCTGCTACGCATTAGGTCCATGACTAGGGGTCCGTCTGAGTAGCCCTCGGGAGGGTCGTCTCCAGTGACGCCCGCAGGGGCCAGCACCGTCCCCATCTGAGTCAGAAAAACGCACCCAATTCGTTCCCGTTCCCGTACCCGTTCCCGTTCCCGACAGGTCCGCCGAAATCGGAGCGCAACCGGTTGGAGTAAGAGACGTTTCTTGGGTCAGACCCCGGGCACGGGAACGGGTACGGGAACGATTTGTCCACGGACTTCTGACTCAGGAGGCTGCCCAGTTGTCGGTTGCCAACCCCCGGGCGCCCGAGGTATGCTGTACATTGCTCGGTGGCGGCGGGCCGCACGCTGAGCTCGTGACACGCCCCGGGCGATGCGGCCCAAGAACAAGCAGGTATCGGCCTGCCGGTTGATATGGCACGGCCTCCGGGAGGACGTCGATGAAGAGAGCGATCGTGCTGCTCGCGGTATTTCTCGTGCTCTCTGCCACGATGCTGCCGGGCGCTGCCTGGGCGGGAGGGGGCTGGCCCGGCCCACCTTACGGTGTGTGGTGGTGGCCCGGGGCCATCATCGGCGGCCTGCTGTACGGCGCCGCCGCCATCGTAACGGCTCCAATCTGGGCGCTGTCCGCGGCGCTGACGTACCCGGTGGCGCCGGTGTACCCGCCCCCGCCGATGTATGCGGCGCCGCCGGTGTACTCGGCTCCGCCGGCGTACGCGGTGGCGCCGGCGTACTCAGCTCCGCCGGCGTATGCGGCCCCGGTGTATTCCGGACCACCGGCGTACTCCCCGCCGCCGGGGTATGGGGCGGCGCCGGCGTACTCAGCTCCGCCGGCGTATGTGACGCCGCAAGCGTATTCCCCTTCGCCGGTGTATTCGGGGCCGTCGCCGTACTCCCCGCCGCCGGCGTATGCGGCGGCGCCGCCGACCAACCAGCAGGCACCGATCTACGCGCCGCCCCAGGCCTCCACAGTCCAGCGGGTGGTCGCCTATCAAAATGGTCGGTACGTCCTCTATGGCGACGGGGTGTCCCACCCGTGGCGGTGGGTCTGGATGCCGTCAGCCTCGCCGCTCCCGCCGCCGCAACCGTAGACGCCGGGCCGCCGCGCGGCCCTGCGAGGCTCGCGCACCCGCCAGAGGATCTGGACCCGCTGGGGCATGGCCGCCCCGCGGCCCCAGGGGTGATGGGCGTCGTCGCCACGCGCCGGCGTCACGGCATCACATCCCGCGCCAGCCGCTCGGGTACTTTCTAACCAACCACTTGACCCCTTCTTCCGCTTACGTTCCCGTACCCGTACCCGTTCCCGTTCCCGACGGAAGACTTAACAGGCCGCTGAAAACCTCTGTCTTGCCCAGGCTGCTCAAAAAGGTCCAGGTGCAAGGCGGCGCCCACCATTGCGGAATGCGAATTGCGGAATGCGGATTGGGCCGGCCGGTACGCTGTCGCTGCCGCACCGTCGGCAGCGGCGAGAGACGCCGGGCGGGTTTCAGCAACCTGCCAGGGCGGGTCGTAGGAACACCCGTGTTCCGCAGGCTGCTCAAAAAGGTCCAGGTGCAAGGCGGCGCGCGAAGGGCCGAGTGAGACGTACGCCGGGTACGTCGCAGCGAGCGCCCGAGCGCGCCAACGCCGCAGATGGGCCTTTTTCAGCAGCCTGCTCACGGGAAGCGCCACGCGGCGGGCCGGTTCGACCCGCGCGCCCGGCCTCACGACGTGGCGTGCCCACGGGGCGGAAGGGGAATCGCGAGATGACGCCGTACCGGACGAACATCCGCAACGTGCCGCTGGCGGGCGGTCTCTCGCCGGAGGACGGCTGGATCAACATGCAGGTCCGATTCCTGATCGACCAGCGAACCGTCGGCTCGGACCAACTGGTCGTCGGCTGGACCGTGCTGCCCCCGGGCGCCCGCCACGAGAAGCACCGCCATCACCACGCGGATGAGTTCTTCGTGGTCCTCGAGGGGCACGGGATGATCTACACGGACGCAGGCGACGAGCCCGCCGGCAAAGGCGACGTGATCTTCTCGCCCAGAGGCCATTGGCACGGCTTCAATAACACGTCCGATGCGGACGTGCTCCTGGTCTGGGGCTGGAGCGGCGCCGGCTCCCTGGAAGCCGCCGGCTACGAAGTCCCGCCCGGCTAAGCCGCGGCCCCCCAGAACGCCTCTGGACGCATGCCCAGCCCCGCCCCCCTCTCTCCCCGGCGCTCGTCGCTCCCACGAGTCAGGCTCTTAAGGCCACCACGTCCCGTTCCACAAGTAACTTTTGTAAGCGCGCTACGTCCCCCCCTTACGTTCGTCTCTCGGGC
>DASPOZ010000348.1:0-6820 GCA_035625755.1 Candidatus Sulfotelmatobacter sp. | reverse complement strand
CGTGTCCTCTGGCGGTCCGCCTTGCCGGGCACGGCCGCTCTGAGCCTGGCCCGAGACGACCGGGGGCCGCGGGGCATGGCTACGTGGCGTCCCCCTCGGTGTCCTTCCGGGCGGCTACGAAGGCGCCGTGGAGGAGGAGGCCCCGCGAGGGGAAAGAGTCCCGCCACCATACTGATAGGCCCCCGGACCTGCGTGGATGAGCCGCGCAGGCCCGGGGGCCTCGTCGTGCGATCCGGGCCCAGCCGGCTAGTCCGCCGGTTTGTAGACCCTGACCGTGGCGCGCCGGTCCTTGGCCATCCCGGCCGCGTCCTTGCCGGTGGCCACGTCCTCGCCCATCCCGATGAAGAAGAAGCGGTTCAGGTCCGCACCCTTCTCCACCAGGAACCGGCGGATGGACTCCTCCCGGCGCCAGCTCAGGTTCACGTTATAGCCCCTGGTCCCCTTCTTGTCCGTGAAGCCCACCACGTCCGCGGTGTAGGTGGGATTATCCGCCAGGGCCTTCACGACGCCCTGGAGGGCCGCCACGTCCTCCTTGGGGATATCGGACTTGCCCGACTTGAAGTGCACGTCCACCTGCTGCACCTGACTGCGCTTCAGGCGATCGGCCAGGGCGCGGGTCACCCGGCCGTCCACCGCCTGGGCGGCGGCGGCGGCCGCATCGGCCCGCTGTCGGGCGTCGGCCGCGGCGCTGGCCGCGCCATCGGCCACGCGGCGGGCCTCGGCCGTCTGCCCGGCCACCTGCTCCACGCGCCCGGTGAGGTTATCCAGGCGGGTCTTCTCCGCCGCCGCGTTGGTCTCCAACTGGGCCACCCGCGTCTCGATGGGCTTCTGCATGTCCCGGATCGTGTTCACGACCCAGTCCTGGGTCACGCACCCCGTCCCCAGGGCCAGCGGGCCCCCGACCAGGGCGCAGACCGCGATCCCGTGCCGAATTCCCTTGCGCTTGAGCATAGCTGCGTCTCCTCCCGCTCTGTGATCGTGAGTTATGCGATGCCCTCGCCTCCTGCAGCCCCGTGCGACGGGGCTCCCGGAGGCGGGCGCACCTCCGGGACCAGGCTGAAAGAAAAGCGCTTGATAGAGGACCGACCGATCGTGCACATCTCGCCCGCCTGTTCGATGGCCCGTCCCGCCGCTACTCCGCCTTTTTCCAGGTCGCGTCCGGGTTGTAGGCCTTCATGGCCCGGGCCAGCTTGGCCGTGTTCGGGCCGAGGTCCTTCTGGTAGACGATCCCGTCCTGGTTCACGATGAAGGTCGTCACCCCGGAAACCCCGTACTGCGCCGGGTAGGCCACCATGGCGAAGCCGCCGCGCATCTTGCCCTGGACGATGTAGTCCCGGGCGCCGTCCGGCGCGTCCGGGCCCTGGGCCGTCAGGATCCGGTAGTAGTAGCCGTGGTAGGGGGTGGGCCCGCCCCCCTTCTTGCGCGTATAGCCTTCCGCCCGGGCCCGCACCACGGCCGGGCCCAGGGGGCTCTCGGCCTCGCCCTCCTTCGTCTCCCAGTAGAGCCCGTTGTGCTTCCCCTTGTCGCTGGCGAACTTCCGCGCATATTCCCGGATGCCGTCGCCGTCGCGGTCCACCCGCGCGTACTCGCGCTGGGCGTCCACGTAGGCCTGGCAGACCTCGATGACGCTCAACTCGTTGCGCCCGATGCGGCGGTTGAGGACCTCCTCCTTGCCCGCCGCGGTGTCGAAGCGCCAGGTCTCGCCCTGCTTCACCACCGGGATGGGGAGCGGCCAGTCGTCGTTGCCGACGGACAGCACGACTTTGGCCTCCCCGGCCTTCTCTAGCTTGTTGGCCTGCTCGTATTCCTCGACGAAGAGCTGCCGGGCCTGCTTGTCGGCCACGGCATCGCCGGAGGAGATCAGGGGTCTGCCCTCGGGCCCCAGGATCGCGTTGAGAGCCTTCAGGTCGCCGGCCTTCGCGGCCGCCACCAGCGCCTGCACCGCCTCCTCCGGCGAGGCGAAGCTTCGCTGTTTGGCGGTGGCGGCCGCCGCGGCGGAGCCAACGGCCCCCACGAGCAACGCGACGAGCGAGGCCGCGGCGAGGCGCCGCACCAGGCTGGGCTGCGCATACCGACTGGATGGAAACATCTTCAACTCCTTCGACAATATCGCTCTCGAGATGGTGCGGGCCTCCAGGCGAGGTGCCGCCCTATCTGCGACGACCACCACCACCGCCACGGGGGCCTCCGCCACCGCCACGGGGTGCGCCCCCCCCACCTCTCGGGGCGCCGCCCCCGCCTCGCGGCGCGGACATGCCCTGGCGGCTCGCCGCCCCGCGGTTGCTGGAGTTCCTGGTCTGGCCGCCCTGGCCCATGCCTTGGAAGGCGCCCGGCTGGCGCCCCCCGCCGAAGCCCTGCCCGCCACCGACACCCCCGCGGCTGCCCAAGCCGCCGCGGTCGCTCAGCCCGCCGCCGGGCCCCCGCTGCCCGCCGAACCCCTGGCCGCCGCGGTCGCCCAACCCGCCCCCCGGCCCGCGATCGAACCCGCCGCCGGGCCCCCGCTGCCCGCCGAACCCTTGCCCGCTCCCGAGGCCGCCCTGGCCGAGCTGCTGGCGGCCTGCCTCGGCGCGGCCGCGGAACGCATCGCGGCTGTCCGCGCCGGGCCGGGTGCCCTGGCCGAAGCGCTGCGCCGTGCCCTGGTCCCTATAAGGCACGGCCCTGCGGTGTTCGGCATTATGCTGCCAGTTCCCCCGGCCGCCGTCCCGCGCCGGAAGATTTTGGACGCGGTTGTTTGCGATGTCGGAACGGTTCACGTTATTCGAGAAGTTCTGGTAGTTCGAGCGGTTGATGTTGATGTCGCCGCCACCCCAGTTGCAATTACCCCAGAGCGCCCCGCCCACCGCCATTCCGATCCCGAACGACAGAAGCGCCGCGCCGGCCACATAGCCCGGCGGATAATACGGGTACGGCGGATAGGCCGGATACGGCCAGGGTCCGTAGATCGCCGCCGGGTTGTAGGCGGGTAATTGAACGACCTCGGGGTTCGCCGGCTGGATCTGGATGATCTGGGGGGGCTGCTGGATCACCACCGTCTGCGGCTCCCCCGGCTGCACCACCGGCGGCGGGGCGGGCTCCACGATAACCCGTTGCTCCGCCGTCGTTTGGAGGTTGCCCGCCGCCTGGGCCCTGCCCCGCAGGACCTGGACGGCGTTCAGCACGCTCCGCTGGTCGGCGAGGACGGCGTCTCCCAGCTTCTGGGTCCAGTCCAGTTTCTCGCTCATCATGCTCAGCACCGGGGGGAACGAGACGAGCGACTTCACGCTGTCGTCCCACGTCTGCTGCTTGAGCGCCTCGTCGAGCTGCGGGCCCTTGACCTGGGCGTTCGCCTTGGCGAAGCGGTCCGCCTGCACGATCTCCAGCGGGTAGGTGGAGGCCATGAAGATCTGCGCCAGCAGCGGGTCCGGATAGAGGGCGATGGGCGCCACGAGCTGCTCCAGCTCCTCCGGCCTGAACGACGGGGCGGGTTGCCCCCCGCCGGGGGGTGGCGGGCCCGGCGGGGGGCCCTGCGCCAGCACGCCCGGGGGCACCGCCAGGAGAACCACCAGGATGCAGAGCAAAATGTGTCTCCCGAATTTTCCCCACTTCATCGCGATCTCCCTCTTTCAGCCGAGGCTCGGGAGTCCTGTGGCCCCGTAATTCTTCATTCACGCAATCCCGCGCCGGATGCCCAGCGGTCCCTCTCGCCCGCCTCGCATTCCTGCTCTGCGCTTCTTCCCCGCTCCGCTTCAGGCGGCGCGCTCCAGGGCGCTGTGAATGGCGCTGAGCAGGTCTGCGCGATCGAAGGGCTTGCGCAGGTAGGCGGCCGCGCCGGTCTTTCGGGCCCGTTCGCGCGTCGCCACATCGTCATGGGCCGTGATGAAGATGACCGGAACCGCGGCCCCCGCTGCGGTGAGCTGCTCGTGTAGATCGAACCCGGTCATCCCACCCAGGTGGATATCCAGGACCAGACAACGGAATCGCTCTTGCTCCGAGCGCGCGAGGAACTCTTCGGCCGATGGAAATGCGACGACCTGGAATCCGGCTGCCCGGAGCAGACGTTCCAGCGCCGTGCACATGCTGGGGTCGTCTTCGACGATGGCGATATCAGGCATGGCCCCTCGGGTCGGAATGGCCGATTGCCTGGGCGAGAATGCGGCTCCCTGCATCATGAAGCTCGCGTCGTGGCGCCGGTTTGGGGCAGAGAAAACATCCGATGATAGGCTACCGGAAGGCGGTCGGGCGGGAAATTGTACCTTGGTCGTATTATACTTTCGTCGTATAGCCGGGGCGCCCCGGGGATTCGCGGGCGCTAGCGAAGGTCTCCACACGGTGGCCGGCCGCGGCGACCAGTCTTCCGAGGGCCGTCCGGAGCGACGGATCGTTGTCCACGATCCACACGCCGGACCGGACGCCGTTCATGCCGGCTCCGCCTGGACGGTCGGCACGGTGAAGCGAAACGTCGCTCCACCCTCGAGGCTGTTCCCGGCCCAGACGCGCCCGCCGTGCGCCTCCACGATGGACCGGACGATGGAAAGCCCCATGCCCATCCCACCCGGCTTGGTGGTGTAGAAGGGCTCGAAGATCCGGGCCAGGATATCCCCGGGGATGCCGCCGCCCTGATCCTCAACCTCAACCTCGACGGTCTGCGGGCCGGCCGGCCGGGTCCGGACCGCCAGGGACCGCTCGGCCGGGGGAAGCTTCGTCATGGCCTCCATGCCGTTCAGCATGAGGTTCAGGACCGCCTGTTGCAGGTGGATGCGGTCGCCCCGCACCGGGGGCAGGGCCGGATCCAGGTCCAGCGTGACGGTCACGTCCCGGGTGCGGGCGTCTGTGTCCATCAGCCAGGCCACATCCTGGATCAGGTCGTTCAGGTCCTGCGGCTGCAGATCGAGTGCGCCCTTGCGGAAGAGGGCACGCATCTGCCGGATCACCTGGGCCCCCCGGCGGCCGTCCTTGGCGATATCCGCCAGGATGGCGCGCACCTCTTCGATGGCCGGTGGCTTGGCCGCCAGCAGCAGCTCGGCGGCCTCGGCGTTGCTCAGGATGGCGCCCAGGGGCTGGTTGAGGTCATGGGCCAGCGAGGCCGTCAGCTCGCCCATGGTGGTCACGCGCGCGAAGTGGGTGAGTTCATCGCGCTGCCGCAGGAACTCCTCCTCCAGCCGCTTCCGCTCGGTGATGTCGATGCAGGAGCCGATATAGCCCTCGAGGTGCCCGCCGCTCACGACCCGGGGCACCCCGATGTCCCAGATCCACCGATACTCCCCGTCGTGGCGGCGGAGACGGTATTCCATGCTGAATTTCTCGCGCGCGTCGAAGGCCTGCACGTAGGTGCCCAGGCATCGCTGCAGGTCGTCCGGATGGACGCCCTCCGCCCATCCCTCGCCCAGCTCCTGCTCCGCCGTCCTGCCGGTGAAATCCAGCCACCCTTTATTGAAGTAGGTGCACCCCTTGTCCGGGCCCGCCATCCAGATCATGAACGGGGACGCATCCGCCATGAGCCGGAAGCGCGCCTCGCCCTCCCGCAGCGCCGCCTCCGCGCGCCGCCGCGCCAGCACGTTGGCGAAGATCTCCCCCACGAGGCGGAGGCGTTGCACCAGCGTGTCGGTCCACACCCGCTCGGCACGCACGGTGCTGAGGGAGATCGCGCCCACGGGCGACGCGCCAGCCCCCAGGGGGACGAGGACGTGGGAGACGATGCCGAGGGGCCCATAGGCCTCCCGATCGAGCCGCGCCCCGTCGGGAAGGTCCGCGGGCCGCACGAAGCGCACGACCTCACCCCGCATGATGCGTTCGCTGACCCAGGGGAAATGGGCGCTCGGGAAAGCGGGCGGCGGCGCCTGCACGCCCTGCCGCCTCCAGGAATGGGTGATGCGGGACGTCCGAGAGTCCGCCGAGAACTCGGAGAGAGTGGCCCGATCCGCGCCGACGAATTCGCCGATAGCCCGCAGCCCGCCCTCGATCTCCCGGTCCGCCTCGGCGGGGGAGACATTCACGCACCTGGCCGAGAGGTGGGCCCGCAGCATTTCGAAGCGCAACAGGTCGCCGTTCTCCTCCGCGGCGCGACTGCGCTCTAAGGCGCTGGCGAAGACCCTGGCCACGAGGTGAAGCCGCCCGACCAGTTCTGGGGACCACCGGCGCTCCCGGCGCATGGATGCGAACGCCAGGGCCCCGGTCACCGACCCGGCGACGACCAAGGGGATGGTGACGTTCGACTTGGTCCCGATCTGCAGCAGCGTGGCCTTGTCCCGCGCCGCCTCCGCCGGCAGCTCGCCCACGCGCGAGAACATGATCGCCTTGCCGCGGCTGATCTGCCGCGTGGCCCAGGGGAGCACCTCGCGCGGGACGACCGATGGGGCGGGGGGAAAGCCGGGCCTCGCCCAGGAGTGCGTCGGGCGGAGATCGTCGCGCTCGCCGGCGGGTTGGAAAACTGTGCTGCGGTCGATCCCCAGGAACTCCACGATGCGCTGCAGCCAGCGCACGATCTCCCGGTCCACCTCACCCGCCGCCACGTTGACGAAGGCGGCGGAAAGCTCCGCCAGCAGCGCTTCGAAGCGGAAGCGCGCCGTAAGCCCCGGCGCGGCTTGCCCCGCGCGGGCCCGCGGACGTTTGGCGGCCGGATGGGCCCGCCGCGCCTTCACTGCCCCCACCGGCGCGGCACCCGGGCCACAGAGACAATCATCCCGCTGACTCCGTATCCAATGTGTGCAATGACGTACGCGCTGCCCCCTTCGCAGATCCCTTCCCGCCGTCGGGGAAGAAGGGGGGTTGACGGCAGCAGGCCGCTTGGTGAATGGTCCAGGGTAGGCTGTTTGTAGTAGAACTAAGGTAGAACAGAGGCAGG
>DASPOZ010000347.1:0-8455 GCA_035625755.1 Candidatus Sulfotelmatobacter sp. | reverse complement strand
AGCGCGGCCACGCCGGCGGGCGTGAGGAAGATGCCCACGCCCACCACGTTGGCCAGCACCAGCACGGTGGCGTCCAACGTGCCGAGGGCCCGCCGCTGCGCCGGCACCTCGTGCGGGTCGGCACCCGTTGCCATGGCGGGTCCTAACCCGGATCATTCGCGAAGACTTTCGCGAATAATCCGGGAATGTCCAATGACCAATTCCCAACGGCCAATTGCCCAGCCGGGGCTCGAGATAGTTTGTAACGGGGTGCTCTCTTCACCGAGCACCACTGACAATTGGAAATTGGCAATTGGACATTCCGCCCAGCCGCTGGACGCCGGCTCTCGTGAATCATGCGGGCTAACCGGGAACCGGGAACACGGAACCGGGAACCCGGCCCCGGGTCAGCGGGGCAGGCCGCACAGCGCCAGGGTGAACAGCAGGGCCAGCAGGACCAGGCTGCCCAGGACCATGTGGCGCACGCCGATCATCCGCTCCCCGCGGGTGAGGGGGCGGCGCTGTCCCGAGGCATCGTAGAGCGGATCGTCGTCGGGCGGCTGCCGGGGAGGCGTCACGGGGGTCCCGTCGCTCCGTCGGGATCCGGGGGCCGCGTCAGCGCGCGGCGGGCGCCGGACTCACCAGCGGCTCCAGGGTCCGGATGTCTTGGAGGGCGCTGGCGGCCTTCGGGTCGGTGGGGGCGTACTCCTGGAAGAGGCGGAACTGGCCCAGGGCCCGCTGGAGCAACGCCCGCTTTTCTTCCGGACCGCTCATGTGCGCCTTCTGCAGGAGGGCGATGGCGAGCTGGTAGTGGGCCTCCGCCTGGCCCGGGCGGATCTGGATGGCCTGCTGGTAGGCCGCGATCTTCTGGTCCAGCAGCCGCTGGATCTTCTGGCCGTAGGCCACGCCCAGGTTGTAGTGCGCGTCGGCATCGTTCGGGTTCAGGCCGATGGCCTCTTCGAAGGCCTGGATCGCCTTGTCCGTCTGGCCCTGGGCGGCGAACACCAGGCCGAGCTGGAGGCGGGGGGCCGCCTCTCTCGGGCTCTGGCGGGCCGCCTCCTCGAGGGTGGCCGCCGCATCGTCGAGCTGGCCCTGGCGGCGGTACAGCTCTCCCAGGGCCAGGCGGGATGCGGCGTCCCGGGGGTTCAGGCGGAGGGCCTGGCGGTACTCCCGGATCGCGTCGGGGATCCGGTCGGCCTGGCGGTAGGCCATGGCCAGCCCCACGCGGGGCTCGGCCGCATCGGGCCGGGCCGTCGTGACATTCAGGAAGGCGGCGATGGCCCCGGGCATGTTCCCCGTGCGGAAGTAGGCGACGCCCAGATTGTATTCGGCCTCCAAGAGCTTCGGGTTCAGGGCCAGGGCCTGCTGGAAGAAGGGAATGGACTGCGCGGCCCGCCCCGCCTGGAGATGGGCGAGCCCCTGGGCGTGCTGGGCCGCCGCCTCGGCGGCGGCATCCCCGGCGGGGACGGACCCGCTGGCGCCCTGTGCGGCGAATGCCGGCGGCGCGCCTGCCCAGAGGCCGATGAGCAGGATGGCACCGGCCGCGCCCGCGAGGCGGGCGCCGACCCCCGACCCTCGAGCCCCGACCCCCCGCGGGAGCCTCACGCCGCCTCCCCCGGCCTGCCCGCCCGCGTGCGGCGGAGTTCGGCGATGCCCTCGAAGCGGAGGATGCGCTTGCAGTGCGGGCACACGTTCTCCGCGGCGGGGATGATGGCGCTGCAGTGGGGACACGTGCGGGTTTCCTCGGGCTTGTCCAGGCCCAGCCAGGCGATGAAACCCTTCCGCTTCACGTCAGCGTCCCTCCCCCGGGGCGGGTGCCTGCGCCGGGCGCCGGAGGACGCGCTCGGCGGCGAAGATAGGGGCGTTGGCGCGCAGGGCCAGGGCCACGGCGTCGCTGGGGCGGCTGTCCAGCTCGATGTCGCGCCCCTGAGCGCGCAGGTGAAGGGTGGCGAAATAGGCGTTGTCCCGGAGGTCGGTGATGACCACCTCGACCAGCGTGGCGTTCACGGCCCGCAGCGCGGCCAGCATGAGGTCGTGGGTGTAGGGGCGCGGGAGTTGCTGGCCCTCGAGGGCGATGCGGATGCTGAGGGCCGTGACGGGATCGATGAACATGGGGAGCTCACGCCGGTCTTCCTTGGCGCGGAGGATGAGCACCCACTGGCCGGGGGCCGGGCCCTCCGCCAGGCCCATCACCTCCATGGTGTAGGTGCGGGGGGCCGGGGCCTGGGCCGCGCCCGGCACGGCGGCGCACAGCAGGAGGCCCAGGGCCAGGCCGCCGCCCCGCCAGGCCCGCGTAGCAGGCTGCTGAAAAAGGCCCACCGCTCCATTGCGGATTGCGGAATGCGGATTGCGGAATACGCGTCGGGCGCCGCCTTGCATCTGGACCTTCTTGAGCAGCCTGCGGGAGCGCGAGTCGTTCAGCACCCTGTCAGAAAAAGCGGACATCAACCGGATGCCCTCGCTCCAGGAATTCCACGTTCCAGGGGATCTCGATGTAGCCCTCGGCGTCGGCCATCGAGGTGATGGCCCCCGAGCCCTTGAAGACCGGGACCACGTGCCCCTCCACCACCTTCACGGGCAGGTACTCGTGCCGGCCCAGGGGCGAGGTGACTCGGCGCGCCAGGGGCAGTGTGAGGGGCGGCCGGTCCACCCGGGGGAGCCGGGCCAGCACGCGCAGGGCCGGCACCAGCAGCCCATACCCGTTGGTGAGGCACGAGGTGGGGTTGCCGGGCATCCCCAGCACCAACGTCCCCTCCACCACGGCGCACAGGGTGGGCTTGCCGGGGCGCACCGCGATGCCGTGGAACTTCACCTCGCCCAGCCGCGCCAGGGCCTCCACCATCACGTCCCGGTCCCCCACCGAGCTGCCGCCGGAGAGGACGATCAGGTCCGATCCGCGGGCGTCGCGCAGCGTGTCCAGGACCGACTGCACCGTGTCCTTCATGATGGGGAAGAGGGCGGGGTGGCCGCCGTGCTCCCGCACCAGGGCCGCGAGGGCGTGCGAATTCACGTCGTAGATGCGGCCGGGGGCCAGGGGCTCGCCCACGGCCACCACCTCGTTGCCCGAGGGGATCACGGCCACGCGGGGCCGCGCGTACACCGACAGCTCCCGGACCCCCAGGGCCGCCAGGACGCCCACCTTGGACGGGGTGAGCAGGGTGCCGGCCGCCAAGATGGAGGCGCCGGCCGCGATGTCCTGGCCGCGGGGGGCGATGTTCTGCCCGGGGTGGGCGGGCTTGAAGACCTGCACCCGTTCCCCGTCCGCCTCGGTGTCCTCGAACATCACCACGGCGTCGGCGCCTTCGGGGACGGGGGCGCCCGTCGCCACCTGCACGCAGCACCCGGGGACCAGGGCCGCCCGCGCCTCCTCGCCGGCGTGCACCACCTCCGCGAGCCGGAGCACGGCGGGGCGGGATTGGCCGGCGGCGAAGGTCTCCTGGGCGCGGACGGCGTACCCGTCCACGATGGCGCGGGGGAACGGCGGGACGTCCTGGGAGGCGGTCAGGGGCGCCGCCAGCACCCGCCCGCCGGCGGCGTCCAGGGGGACCGGCTCCGTGCGTTCGATGGGGCGCACGGCGCCCAGGATGATGGCCTTGGCCTCCTCCACGGGGAGGAGGGCGCGCATGGGCCTCATGCCCGTGCGTCCCCCGGGCGGCCCGCCGCCCGCGGGCGCCGCCGTGCCCGCACCCGCGTCAGCACGTCCCTTTCTGATTGATGCAACGGACCAATCGCCAGCCGTTCAGGAGGTTCACCCGGTGGACCTGCTCGGACTCGAGGCGCGCCCGTTCCAGCAGGGGCCGCAGCTTCAGGTCCGTCTTCCAGCCCAGCTTCACGCAGAGGGGGGCCAGCAGCTCCTCGAACGTGCCGATGACCTTGTTCTCGCTCTGGAAGTGGTTGAGGATCACGATGCGGCCGCCGGCCCGGCACACCCGCTTGATCTCCAGCAGCGTGCGCACGGGGTCCGGCACCACGCTGATGGTGTAGGCGGCCAGCACGTGATCGAAGCTGTTGTCCGGGAACAGCAGGTTCTGCGCGTCCATCACCCGCAGGGTGACGTTGGTGAGCCCGATCTCGCGGACCTTCTCCTCGGCCTTGCAGAGCATCGGCTCGGACAGGTCCACCCCCGTAATCCGGCAGTGGCGCGGGTAGAGGGGCAGGTTCAGCCCCGTGCCGATGCCCACCTCCAACACATGGTCGCTGGATTTGAGGCCCAGCAGCTTGATGGCCTCCACGCGCCCGGGATGAAAGATCTTGTCGAACAGGAGATCATAGACGGGAGAAAGCCGGTCGTACGCGCGCTTGATGGTGGCCGTATCCATGACGTGCATGACGTACCGATCACCTCCTCTGACGGGCTGCTGAAAAAGGCCCAGCATCTTCCCCCGCCGCCTCGGCGCAGCGGGTGGGGCGTTGGCGCGCTCGAACATCTCTCCCCGCCGCCTCGGCGGCAGCGAGTGGGCTGCAACGTACGGCCCGGTACGCCTCCGACCCACCTGCGGTGAGTGCCCGCACTGCGCGCGCCGCCCGGCGTCTGGGCCTTTTCGAGCGGCCCGAGCAGGACGGACTTCTTCAGCGTCCCACTGGGTTCGCAGCTCACGAGATCGGGGTGCGGGGGACCCGGCGGACCGGCCTGCGCCGGGGCCGCGGGGCGTCTGAATATACCTCAGTTGCTCGGGGGTTGGAAGAGTTTTTCGCGTAGGTCCAGCGGCAGGCGCGCGGGACGCCCGGCGTGGTCCCGGTAGATCACGTAGCCGTGCTCCAGGGCGAAGGCCAGCAGGCGGCGGGTCAGGTCCACGTCGGCCCGGCAGTACTCGATCACCTTGTCCAGCAGCCCGGCCTTGAACCAGGCGAGGCTCTGCAGGCCGTCGGCCAGCTTGCGCTCCCCCAGGGTCTCTTCCACCAGGTGCCCCAGGCTCAGGCGGAAGCCGAGGCGGGCCTGGACCTCCTCCAGCAGGTCCAGCGTGGGGATGCCGGCCAGGTCCACCCCGTAGCCGCGGAGCACGCTGTAATCGAACCGCCGCACGTTGAAACCCACCACCCGGTCGGCCGCGCGCAGGTCCGCCGCCAGGGCGCGCACCTCGGCCTCGCGGTACACGCGGAAGCGGGTCCCCTCCAGGTCCGCGGTGACGGCCGCCGCCAGGCCCATCCGGTCGGCGTTGTTCCAGCCCCCCACTTCCTCGGCGCTCCGCTGGGTCTCCACGTCGAGGATCAGGATGCGCGGCCCCGCGCCGCCGCCGCCGGCGGTCGGCGGTCGGCGGTCGGCGGTCGCACGGTGCCCTCCTGCTCGACGGGCCAGGCCGTCCGCTGCGGGCTCGCTTTCGCTCGTCGGCGGGGGGAGGCGGCCCAGGAGGCCGGCGAGGATGAGGCGGGCGGCCGCCTTGTCCAGCGGCCGGTTTCCCGAGCCGCACTTGGGCGACTGCACGCAGGAGGGGCAGCCCGCCTCGCAGGCACACTCCTCCAGGAGGCGGAGGGTCTCCGCCAGCAGGTCGTCCAGGACGCGGAAGCACCGCTCGCTGAGCCCGATGCCGCCGGGGTACCCGTCGTACACGAAGATGGCCGGGCCGCCCACCTGGGGGTGGAACGGGTAGGAGATGCCCCCCACATCCCCCCGATCGCAGAGGGCGAACAGGGGGAAGAGGGCGATCATGGCGTGCTCGGCGGCGTGGATGCCGCCCATGAAGTGCAGGTCCTCGGCGGGCACGCGGCGCGCCAGCGCGTCCGGGATCTCGATCCAGAGGCCCTGGGTCTCGAAGGTCTGGGGCGGCAGATCCAGCGGGTGGGTGCTGATCCGGTCCTGGCCGAAGATGCGGCGCTTCTCGTAGCCGGTGATCCGCTCCGTCACCTTCAGGCGCCCCAGGCGGGCCGTGTGGGCCGCGGCCCGGCGCCCCTCCTCCACCTGGAGGATCTCGGTCTCCTTCTCGCCCAGGGTGCCGGTGTAGTAGTCCACGCGGGTGGGGCGGGCGCGGATGGTGCGGCGCTCCAGGTCCAGCGCCAGCACCTCGAACTGGCGCCCGCCGTGCAGGTAGATGGCACCGGGGTGGCACTCGTGCAGCGCCCGCACGCCGTCCACGCTGCCGATGGACTTCCCGGCGGGGTCCAGGATGGCGAAGGCCTCGCCGGCCGAGCGGATGTTGATCTCGCGGGCCGGGTGCTTGCGGCGGGCGTACCATTCGTCGCCCGCCGCGCTCTGCACCAGGCGCCCCTCGGCCGCCAGCTCCGCGATGGCCGGCCCCAGGTCCGCCCCGTAGAGGGCGCCCTCGGCCGGGCGCAGGGGCAGCTCGGCGGCGGCGGCCACCAGGTGGTCCTTCAGCAGGCGGCGGTTGCGCGGGTCCACCACGGCGGTCTCGGGCGGGCGCGAGAAGAAGTCGTCCGGGTGGCGCATGAAGTACTGGTCCAGGGCGTCCGGCAGCGCCACCAGGATGATGAGGGCGTCCTGCCCGCCCCGGCCCACGCGGCCGGCCCGCTGCCAGGCGCTGGCGATGCTGCCCGGGTATCCCACCAGGATGCAGGCGTCCAGCCCCCCCACGTCGATCCCCAGCTCCAGCGCCGAGGTGGAGACGACGCCGTGCAGGTCCTCCTCGAAGAGGCCGCGCTCGATGGCCCGGCGCTCCCCCGGCGTGTAGCCGGCGCGGTAGGCCTTCACCACCTCTTCCAGCCCCGGGTCCGTCTGGTGCGCCCACATGGTGATGAGCTCGGTGATCTTGCGGGCCTTGGTGAAGGCGATGGTCTTGAGGCCGTGGCGCAGGCTGGCCACCAGCAGGCGCGTGGCCTCGGTGTAGGGGCTCACCCGGGGGTTCACGAAGACGAAGCGCTTGCCCTGGCGCGGGGCGCCGTCCCGGTCCACCAGGGCGAAGGGGAGGCCGGTGAGGCTCTCGGCCAGCTCCCGGGGGTTGCGGATGGTGGCCGAGCAGGCGATGACCTGGGGCGCGGCCCCGTAGGCGCCCGCCACGCGGCGCAGGCGCCTGAGCACGTGGGCGATGTGAGAGCCGAAGATGCCCTTGTAGGTGTGCAGCTCGTCCAGCACCACGAAGCGGAGGCGCTCCCACAGCGTCTTCCACGCCGCGTGGTGGGACAGCAGGGAGAGATGCAGCAGGTCCGGGTTCGTGATGAGGATGGACGGCGGCTGCGCCTTGAGCTTCTCGCGGCGGGAGGGGGGCGTGTCCCCGTCCAGGATGGCGGCGGCGATCCCCGCGCCGGGCGGCAGCAGGCCGGCCAGGGACTTGAGCTGGTCCTGCTCCAGGGCCTTGGTGGGGAAGACGAAGAGCGCCCGCGCCTCGGGATCGCGCAGCAGCGTCTCCAGGACGGGGAGCTGATAGGCCAGGCTCTTGCCCGACGCCGTGCCCGTGGTCACGACGACGTTGCGCCCGGCCCGCGCCGCGGCCAGGGCCTCGGCCTGGTGGCGGTAGAGGCGCGCGATGCCCTGGGCGCCGAGGGCCTCGGCGATGGGGGCGGCCAGAGGCGGCTCGGCGTCCACGAAATCCGCCGGGCGGGGCGGGAGGATCTGCTGGTGGACGAGCGTCCCCTCGTCCGCCTGGCGCCGCAGGGCCCGGATCAACCCGTCGAAATCCGAGGCGGCAACGGCGGCCGTGGAGCACGATCCCCCCGGAGGCGCGAGGGGGAAGGCGGGAGGGAACTGCGGATCAGGCGCGCTCAAGACGGACCTTCGTGCCGGAGCGGACCTTCTTGAAGACGGCGGGGTCGCCCGCAAGCTTTCCGATCACGTTCACCGGGCTGTAGGGGCGGATCTCGTCGCCGCGGCTGGAGGGGGTGGGGCCGAAGAAGATGCAGAAGGCGTGGCCCGGGGGCCAATACCCGAGGTCACCGATCTGCACGACCTCCTGCGCATCCTTCTCCAACTCCGCCCTCAGGGGGATGCCGAAATAGATCTCGTCCCCCCAGGTCTCACCGGCGGCCTCGAGGGGCAGCGCGTCCCAGAGGAGGCCGGCCGTGGCCGAGGCGTTGAGGCTCGCCTCGGCCCTCACCGAGCCGGCCGCGATCCGGATCCTGCGCTCCATGGAGTTCGACCAGAGGCCGCGATGGAATGGGGAGGATCGGGCGTTGATACCATGCGCTCAGGGGAGTGTCAAGCCAGCACCCCGGAGGCTTGGGGATGAGGAATTCGTCCCCGGGCCCGCAGGGGCCGCGCCGGGCCCTACCGCCGGCGGCGATACCGCCAGGCGGCCACGAGCCCCACCACGCTCAGCAGGCCGAGGCCGCCGCCGGCGGCGTAGGCGGCGGCCACGCCGAAGGTCTCGGCGACGGAGCCCATGAGCAGCGAGCCGATGGGCGTCACCCCCGAGAAGACGAACGCGTAGAGGCCCATGATCCGGCCCCTGAGTTCCCCGGGGACACCCAACTGTAGGGTCGTGTTGCAGTTGGCCAGGAAGAGGGTGTGGAAGATCCCCAGGAGCACCAGGAGGGCGGCGGCGACCCCGAACTGGCGCACCGCCGCCAAACCGAGCGTGACCGCGGAGAG
>DASPOZ010000346.1:0-5202 GCA_035625755.1 Candidatus Sulfotelmatobacter sp. | reverse complement strand
CGCGTGGTCCTCACCCTGGCCCCCGGTTCCGCCCCGCCCTCGCCCTGACCCCCCGCGCAGGCCCCGCTGCTTCCCCGCCCCGCCGCGCGCCCGTGGGGCCTGCGGCCGCCGGCCCACCGGAGGCGGGCCAGGTCAGGATGGCGCTGGTCCTGCGGATCGGGGCGCGCAGGTGGCCCGGGCGGCCTTCCAGACGGGCGCGGAGGAAGCGCCGGAGGCGCTCCGTCTGGGCCGGCCGCAGGGGGGGAAGGTAGGATCGCCAGAAGGCCACCGCCTCGTCCAGGTCGCGCACCGGCTGGTCGAAGGCGTAGTGGATGATCCGCACGTCGGCCCAGATGTCCAGGGCGTGCAGGGCCGCCACCGTGTCGAGGTAGGTCCCTCTGCTCCCGTAGGGCCGCCGGAACAGGAGCGGGTAGAGCTCGTCGAAGTAGAACTTGTCGGGGCCGCCGGCGTTCCGGATCACCACCACCCAGCGGCGCGCGATGCGCGCGGCCCGCCGGACGAAGCCCGGCAGGTCGCGGACCGCCTCGGGCACGCTGGCCACCAGCAGCAGGTCGTGCGGGCCCGGCCGCGCCGCCTCCCAGGTGGCCCGCACGCAGCGCAGCTCCCTCGGTCTCCCCTCCCGGCGCGCCGCCCGGCACAGCTCGCGGAACATGGCCGGAGACGGCTCCAGGGCCGTCACCCGCAGGCCGCGGCGCGCCAGGGGGAGGGCCAGGATGCCGGTCCCCGCCCCTACGTCCAGGACGCTGCGGCACCCCTTCAGGTAGGGGGCCAGGGCGGCCAGAACGGCGGCCGGGAACTCGCTGACGGCGGCGGCGCGGGCGTACCAGCGGGCCCGCCGGGCCGTCCAGGGGGGGCGACGCGAGGCCATCGAATTGGGCGCATCATACCCCGGCCGCCGCCCGCCCGCAACGCGCGGGGCGCGGGCGTGTCCCGGCGCCTGGGGACGGAAGGACCTGTGGCCGAATTCCTCGATGTCGCCATCGCCGCCGCGCGGGCCGGGGGCCAGGTGCTCCGGGACCTCCTGCCCGCGGAGCGGGCCATCGCCACCAAGGGCAGCGGGATCGAACTGGTGACGGATGCGGATCGAAAGGCCGAGGAGGCCATCGTGGCCTGCATCCGCTCGCAGTTCCCGGACGACGCCATCCTCTCGGAGGAACGGGGGGCGGACCCCGGCCGGTCCCCCTACCGCTGGATCATCGATCCGTTGGACGGCACCACGAACTACGCCCACCGGCTCCCCATCTTCTGCGTGTCGGTGGCGGTGGAGGCCGCCGGCCAGCCGCTGGCCGCGGCCGTGTACGATCCCACCCGCGATGAGCTGTTCGCCGCGCGGCGGGGGATGGGGGCCAGCCTCAACGGGCGGCGCCTGCGCGTCTCGGCGGAGGGGGACCTGGCGGCGGCCCTCCTGGTCACCGGCTTCGGCTACGATGTCCGGACGAATCCGCGGAACAATCTGCGGCAGTTCGCCGACCTCAGCCGCCGGGCTCGTGGCGTGCGGCGTCTCGGGTCCGCGGCGCTGGACCTGTGCTACGTGGCGGCGGGGCGGCTGGACGGGTACTGGGAGCTCACCATCAAGGTGTGGGACGTGGCGGCGGGGGCGCTGCTGGTGGAGGAGGCGGGCGGGCGGATGAGCCGGGTGAACGGGACCCCCTACGACGTCTTCTGCGGGGAGGTCGTCGCCACCAACGGCAGGATCCACGGCGCGCTGGTGGCCGCGCTCCGGGAATCGCTGGCGGCCGAGGGTTAGCAGGCTGCTGAAAAAGGCCCAGCATCTCTTCCCGCCGCCTCGGCGGCAGCGGGTGGGGCGTTGGCGCGCTCGCGCACTCCCTGCGGCGTACCCGGCGTACGCCTCAGTCGGCGCATCGCGCGCCGCCTTGCATCTGGACCTTTTTGAGCAGCCTGCGGAAGGGGGGGTTGCTCAGCGGCCTGCGAAGGCGGCGCAAGCGTTCCGCCGTTCCGAAGTTCCGCGGAACGCTCGCGCGAACGGCGGACCGCTGAGGTACGGCGGAACAGCGGGACGTGGAATGGCGGAGCGCCGTCAGTGGCTGCGGGCGAGGGCGGCCAGGGCCTTCGCCACGGCGTCCGGCGGGGACGTGGCGCGGAGAATGGGATCGGGCAGGCCGGCGCGTTCCAGCGTCCAGGTATCCAGCCCCACGACGGGGCGCCCCTCGATCTTGGCGTAGGCGATCTCCGAGAGCGTCCCGAACCTGCCGCCCACGGCGATGACGGCATCCGCCGACCGTACCACCAGGATGTTCCGCGCGTGGCCCAGGCCCGTGGGGACGGCGTAGGTCAGGTACCGGTTGCCTTCCCGCCGGTCGTGTCCCGGCAGGATCCCGATGGTGACGCCGCCCGCCGCCTGCGCCCCGCGGCACGCCGCCTCCATCACGCCCCCCAGACCTCCGCACACCAGGATCGCGCCCGCCTCGGCCACGCACCGCCCCACCGCCTCGGCCGCCTCGAGCAAATGCGGCGGCGGCTCGGCCTCCCCGATCACCCCGATGTAGACCATCCCGTCCGCTCCTGGACCCTTAGCAGGCTCTTCAAGAATTCTGCGCAGGCTACTCAAAAAGGTCCAGATGCAAGGCGGCGCGCGATGGGCCGAGTGAGGCGTACTCCGGGTACGCCGCAGCGAGCGCCCGAGCGCGCCAACGCAGCAGATGGGCCTTTTTCAGCAGCCTGCACCCTCGCCGGGGGCCGGGCGAAGCCACGCGAGGAGTGCCATCAGCGCCGCCAATAGGAGGTAGCCGCAGGCCACCGCCATCGGTCTTCCCGAGGCCATCCGCCAGGGGAGGAACATGCCGCCGGTCTCCAGCGGCGAGTGGATGACGCCGAAGAGGGTTCCCGCGCCCCCGAGCAGGAAGGCGAGGGCCGCGGCGGTCAGGCGGCGGTCGATGAGGAAGGCCGTGGCCGCGCCCCAGAGGAGCGCCGACAGGATGAAGCCGTTGCCCAGCATGGTGACCGTCTGGTAGGTCACGGCGAGGTCGCCCGTCAGGTCGGCCCCGCTGCGGCGGAAGAACGCGAGGATGGCGTTCGTCTGGATGAGGACGAGGCCGGCGATGCAGGGCAGGAAGGCCACGGCCACCGCCCTGGCGTGGCGGGCCGGCGTGGCCTGGAAGGCCTGCGCCACGATCTCCAGGCCGATGAAGATCAGAATGGGGGACACCGCCGCCTCGGGGAGGAGGCCCACGAGATAGGACAGGAAGCCGAATGCCCCCCCCAGGCCGATGAAGAGGGCCGTGCCCAGGGTGTAGCCGGTGCGGCCCCCCATGGCCTTGTAGGCCGGGTGCCCGATGTAGGGCGTGTTCTGGATCACCCCGCCGCAAAGGCCGGCCAGCAGGGTCGCCAGGCCCTCCGTGAGGAGGATGTCGCGCGTGCTGTACGCGTCGCCGGCCGCCGCGGCGCTCTCCGTCACGTCGATCCCGCCTACCAGGGTGGCCACGGCGAAGGGCAGGGCGATGGGGAGGTAGGCCAGGGCCATGCCCAGCCCCTCTAGGAAAGCCAGGGAGGGCAGCGGCAGCGCCACGTGCACAACCGCGGGGAGGAATGCGGCCGGCACGGGGCGCGCCAAGTCCAGCGCGCCCATGACCCAGGCCGCGCCGGTCCCCAGCAGCACGGCGGCGAAGGCCCCGGGGATGCGGAACGGCGCGGGCACCCGCGCGACGAGGGTGAGCAGCACCACACCCAGGGAGAGGAAGCCCACCACGGGGTCCGCGAAGACCTTCAGCGCGGGGAGGAAGGCGATGAGCAGGATGGCCACGCCGGCGATGGAGCCCAGGAGCCCGGCGCGCGGGACCGCGCGGCGGATCCACTCCCCCGCGAACGCCCCCAACACCTTGGCGATGCCCATCAGGACGAGCACGGCCATGCCCACCTTCCAGGCCCGCTCCGCATCGTGCGTCAGCAGGAAGGCCGGGCCCAGCACGCCGAAGGCGAGGCCGAAGAGGGACGGCGTGTCGATCCCCAGGGGCATGGCCGTGACGTCGTCCCTCCCCGTGCGGCGGGCCAGCCGGAAGGCCATGGCGCTGTAGATGAGGTCGCCCACCAGGACGCCGGCGGCGGTGCCGGGGATCATGCGGTGGAGGACCAGGTCCGGCGGGAAACGGAAGAGGCCGACCAGGATGCCCCACAGGATGACCAGGTTGGACAGGTTGTCCAGCGCCAGCCCGAAGAAGGCGTTGAGGTCCCCCGCCCGCAACCACCGATATCGCGCGCCCACGGCCACACCGCGCCTCGCATGCCCGCCGCCGGTGCCCCGCCGCGTGCGCGCGGCCCTGCGGGGTTTCCGCATCTATACCAGACCCGGCGGGCGGCGGCCACCCCGTTTTGGCCACGGGGGGCGCCGCGCCCCCGGGTGCGCGGCTGAAATGGCCGGCATTATTTTCCCTTTCCGGGACCGCCCGGCGTGGGCTATGCTGAGGCCCGGCAGCGGGACGCCGCCCCGGCGCGGCGGGGAGGGAGACCATGGGGCGAGGCGGAGGGCCTGCGAGGCGAGGCCTGGTTCGGCGCTTGGCGGGGCTGGCAATCTTCCTGGCTGGCGGAGCGGCCGGGTGCAGTTCCCCGATGATGATCTCCACCGAGCCCGGGAACGCCGCCATCCTGGTGGACGGGGAGGAGATCGGGCGGTCCCCCGTTCTATACTGGGGGAAGAACGGTTCGGGCGGCGGCGTGGAGGTGCGGGCGCGGCTGGAAGGTTATGAGGAAGCGGTGCGCCGGGTGCCCCGCCAGCCCAACTGGTACCACCTGGGCGAATCTGTCCTGTTCCCGCCGGCCGCCCTCTGGGGATGGTATCTGCCCGACAGCGTGACCCTCGTGCTGGAGCCAGCGCCCGGCGCGGCTCCGGGTCCGGCCGGCGCCCCGCCGAAGTAGCCGGTCCGCGGCCGCCATCACCGCCGCCGAAGCCACTGAGGCAAGCGACGGCTCGGCCCATGCTCGCCGAATATGTGTGAGATGTTCGCTAAATCCCGTCGGCCGTCCCGTTGTCCCATGCGTCCCCTCGTCAGGGGGCGGGGACGCGCCGAGGTGGCGGCGCGCGCGGGGGGGCGCCGGATCGGGAGGCACGGATGAGCATGCGGGCGTTGTTCGTGGGTGCCGGGGCCGTCGGCAGCTACCTCGGCGCGTTCCTGTCGCGCGCGGGGCACGAGGTGACGCTCGTAGATCCCTGGGCCGACCAGGTGGAGGCCATCCGCCACCACGGCATCT